>NZ_JBDNHO010000006.1:0-36111 GCF_041688735.1 Brevundimonas sp. | reverse complement strand
GAGCTGATGGTACGTCCTCTCGGGCTCGAACCGAGGACCCTCTGATTAAAAGTCAGATGCTCTAACCAACTGAGCTAAGGACGCACATCTCAGCGTCGCGCCGGGGCGCGCAGCGAAGACGCGCCTTCTCTGGCAAACCGCCGCCCGGGTCAAGTCGCCTCGACCATGTAATCGCCTCCGGCTAAGCAGGACCCATGAAGCCCCTCGCCGGTCTGCGCATTCTCGAGTTCGACGGCCTGGGGCCCGTGACCTTCGCCGGAATGGTCCTGGCGGACATGGGGGCGGACGTCCTGCGCCTGAGCCGCAGCGCCACTGCGGGCGCGCCGGTCTTCGCCGAGGTCGGGGGCGAAGTCCTGCATCGCGGGCGGGCGGCCGTTCCCGTCAATCTGAAGGACACCGCCGACCATGCCCGCGTCCTGACCCTGATCGATTCGGCGGACGCCCTGATCGAGGGCTTCCGCCCGGGGGTGATGGAACGTCTGGGACTGGGTCCCGAAGCTTGCGCCGGGCGCAATCCGCGACTGGTCTACGGACGGATCACCGGCTGGGGCCAGACCGGCCCCATGGCGAGCGAGGTCGGACACGACATCAACTACATCGCCCTGTCGGGCGCGCTGCATGCGATGGGACGGGCGGACCAGCCGCCCGCGCCGCCACTGAACCTGATCGGGGACTATGCCGGCGGGGCGATGATGCTGGTGACCGGCGTGCTGGCCGCGCTGGTTGAGGCCCGGACGACCGGCAAGGGTCGAGCCGTGGACGCCGCCATGACAGATGGATCGGCCCTGCTGACCAGCCTGTTCCATGCCCTGCGCGCTCGAGGCCTGTGGAGCGACGCACGCGGCACCAATCTGCTGGACGGCGGTGCGCCCTTCTATCGCTGCTACGCCTGCCGGGACGGGCGATTCGTCGCGGTCGGCGCGCTGGAACCCCGGTTCTACGCTGCCCTGATCGCTGGGCTCGGCCTGACACCAGACTCGGCACCACAGTACGAGACGGCGGGTTGGAGCGCCCTGCACGACCGCTTTGCCGCGATCTTCGCGAGCCAGGACCGCGACCACTGGGCGGCCCGGTTCGCGGGCACGGACGCCTGCGTCACCCCCGTGCTGTCGCTGGAGGAGGCTCCCTCGCACCCGCACAACGTGGCGCGCGGGACCTTCGTCGGATCAGCGGTGGTCCAACCCGCCCCCGCGCCGCGTTTTGCCGACGTTCCCGCGCTTCCGACGCCGCAGCCGGAGCCACTTTCATTGGATCAGGCTCTGTCGCGCTGGTCCTGAAGTCAGCCGACCCGCCCCGGGCCTTGGTTCAGGCCAGACCATGCCCCTCCAATTTCCTATCCTCGCGTCAAATGGAAAGGGATTGGTTGCCGATGACGTGACCGCCTCGCCAATCGGGGCTATGGAACGAGCCAAACGGCGGAGCGTTTGACCGCCGATCCAGGGAGATGCCTCAAATGAAACGCCTTCTTGTCCTTCTGGCCCTCTCGGCTGCGGTCGCGGTTAGCGCTTGCGATGACCCGAGACCGGCGGAACCCGAGGTCGGAGACGCTATGACGGAAGACACGATCGCGCCCTCGGTCGATGACGTCGCCGCGCCGGCGACTGATCCCGCCGCGTCCACCACGCCGCCGCTGGATTCCAGCAACCTGCCCTCCGAGAAGAAGACGTCGGAACAATCCGTCGCGCCGGAAAGCGAAACCCTCTTCTATTGAGCGGCTGCGGTCGTGGCGCGATCGCCGGACTGACCAGTTCTGTTTCCTCCCTGACTAAGGTATCCGTTTGACGCCGAGCGCCGCCCTGTTCCTTTCCAGCGTGGCGGGCTTCGCGTTGATCGCGACGGCCGCCGTGGCGGACCCGCGCGCCGAGATTCGCGGCGAGATGGATGCCGAGCTTCGCGCCCAGCTGGTTCGCGCCGTGGGCGACGTCGACGGGCCGCCATCCAACCGGTTTGAAGCCCGCCGTCGCGCCCGCGCGGCGATGGAATCGGCCGGTGCCTTGCTGCGGTCAGAGGGCTACTACCAGCCCGTACTTGAAGACCTCGTCGAGGGCGAGGAGGTGCCGGTCGCGATCGTCAATGTCATCCTGGGCCGCCGTTTCGTTCTGTCCGACCCCGTGCTGCTTTGGGTCGATCCCGCTCCCGACACGGCGACGGAGACGGAAGTCCGGCAGGAGATCGGACTCGTTCCCGGCGAACCCGGCCGCGCCGTGGACGTCATCGCCGCCGAAGGTCGCATCGTGGCGGGTCTGTCCCGCCGCGGTTATGCCGACGCCGCCGCCCAGCCGCGTCGCGTCATCGTCGACCACGCCGCCTTCTCTGTCCTGCCGACTTACAATATCGCCTCTGGGCCGCTGGTCCGGCTGGACGGCATCCAGCTTGAGACGCAAGGGCGGACCAACACCAACTGGGTGGCCGGGCTCGCGCCCTGGGCCGAAAGCGACGTCTACGAACCCGAGCAGGTGGCCGAGCTGGAGCGGCGATTGCTGGAGACGGGGGTTTATGATGGCATCTCTGTGGCGCTGGCGCCTCGGGATCAGACCAACGCGGACGGCAACCGCCCCGTTGTCGTCACCCTGACCGACCGACCGAGCCGTATCCTGGAAGCGGGCGCGACCTTTTCGACCGCCGAAGGCTCGGGCGTGGATATGATCTGGACCTGGCACAACCGGTTCGGCCGGGCTGACACCCTGGTCTGGCAGGCGCGGGTCGCCGATGTCGACAGCCGCATAGGGGTTGATCTGCGCCTCCCGCACTGGCGTAGGCCCGGTGAGACACTGAGGCTTTCGGCCGCAGCCCTAAACGAAGATACAGACGCCTACCGCCGCACGGCCATCGCCCTGTCCGCTGACCTGCAACAACGGATCGGCAAGACATCGTATTTCAACTACGGCATCGGTCTGGACGGCGGGCGGTACGACGAGAACCGGTTTGACCCGACGACCGGCCTGCCACTTAATTTCGACCGCGACCTCGTCATCCTGACCGGCCGGGGCAGCGCCTACATCGACAACTCAAACGACCCTCTGGACCCGACCACAGGATGGCGATTGACGGTCTCGGCCCAGCCTACGGCGGTGACGGGAGACGACTCGATCGTGTTCCTGCGCACTGAAGCGCAGGCGACTGCCTATTTGCCGATCCAGGACGAGGCGAAGACCGTGCTGGCCGGTCGCGTCCGACTGGGCGCCATCGTCGGCGGCGAAGAGCTGACCGTCCCGTCCGACCGCCTGTTCTATTCCGGCGGCGGCGGTTCAGTGCGCGGCTTCGAGTATCAAGGCGTAGGGCCCCGCCTGCCTGACAATACCCCGCGGGGTGGACTCAGTCTGTTCGAAGCCTCGGCCGAAGTTCGCCGAGACGTCTTCCGCAACTTCCAGGCCGTCGCCTTCATCGACGCGGGCGCCGTCGGCTTCGACGCGACGCCGGACTTCAGCAATCTGAGGTATGGTGCAGGCTTCGGCGTCCGCTACAGGCTGCCGTTCGGTCCCATTCGCGCTGACATCGCCTTCCCGCTGGACCGCCGCGACGGCGACGCCGACTTCCAGATCTACGTCAGCATTGGTCAAGCGTTTTGACCGACGCCCCGCCCCCTGTCGAACTGGCTGAGGCCACCGAAACGCCAGCGGCCAAGGCCAAGCGCACGCGGGTGCAGGCCATCGCCTTCTTCGGCGGCGTCGGCCTCGCGATCCTGGCGGCCTTGCTGGTGGTCACGCTTGTCGGCGGCCGGATGTATCTGCTGTCCGGACCCGGACGTGACCTCGTCACCAGCTTCGTCGAGGGCAAGCGGCTGGGTCGATACGGCCGGATCAACGTCAGCGGCGTGCGCGGCGACCTGTTCGACGACTTCACCATCGACAGGGTCACGGTCACCGATGGCGACGGCGTGTGGCTGGAGGCCCGCAAGGTCCGGGTCGACTGGGACTGGTGGCCGCTGGTCACCCGACGCTTCCACGCCACCCGGATCGAGGCCGAGGTCATCCGCCTGATCCGTCGCCCCCTGATCGAGCCTGCGTCGACCCCGCCGGGTCCCCAGCCGCTGTCGATCTACATCGACAGCTTCAGGGCCGACGTTGAACTGCTCGAGGGCTTCAGCAAGGAATACGGACGCTGGAAACTGGCCGGTCAGGCCGACGTCCCGCGTCGCGGCATCAAACAGGCAACCATCAACGCCGACAGCAACAGCCGCCCGGGCGACTTCCTGCGCCTGACGGGCGCGCTCAGCGACGACATCGCTGACATCCGCATCAACCTGCGGGCCAACGAGGCCAGGGGCGGTCCCTTGGCCGGGGCGCTGGGCTATTCTCCGGACCAGCCCTTCATGGCGACCGCCGTGGTCAACGGCGAAGTGGTGGACGCCGTGGTGCGGACCGGTGATTTCACGCCCCTGAACATCAAGGGGACCTACGGCAAGGACCAGACCCGGATCGCCGGACGGATCGATTTCTCCGGCTCCGACCTGTTGAAACCCTTCGCCGACCGCATCGGCCGGACCGCGCGATTTGCGCTGGCTACCTCGCCCGACCGCGACGGCGACGGCCTGCAGGGTGTCGCCTGGCGGCTGAACGCGGACAATCTGAAGTCCAATGCGAGCGGTTTGTTCAAACTGAGCGATCGCAGCAGTCAGGGCATATTGATAGCGGTCTCGACCCCCTCCCTCACCCGGCTCGTCGGCCGTCCCTCGGCGGGCGCGGCGGCCTATCGCGGCCGGTTCAACGGCGATACGGCCGCGTGGACGCTCAACGGCTCGGTCGACCTGCTGAACGCCGACATATCCAGCTATGGCGCGGGTCGTATGCGGGGTCCGCTGAACATCGCGGCGAGGGCCGGGCGCTTTGACATGACCGGCGACATCCGCGCGTCAGGTGGCTCCAACGCGGGCCTCGTGGGCGGTCTGCTGGGCGACCAGCCCCGCGTCCAGTTCGAGGCGGCGCGCCTCGCCGACGGATCCATTTTGCTCGAGCGTCTCGACGCCACCGGCCAGGGCCTGCGCGTGACCGGAACCGGCGGGCGGAACCTGCTGGGTGGCCTGGGTTTCCGGGGTCAGGCCGAGATCACCGATGCGTCTCGCATCCGCGAGGGCGCGCGCGGCGCTTTCGGCGGCACGATCGCCGCCACCATGGCCCGAGCAGGGGCACCTTGGCAGATCACCTTCGACGGACGCGGCCGCCGACTGGCCATCGGCCAGCCCGAACTGGACCGACTGCTGGGCGAGACGCCGCGCCTTCAAGCGGCCGGGTCGCTGAGCGACGGCTGCTGGAACATCGAACAGGCGCGTTTGACCGGCGCGCAAGGGTCTGCCGCCGCGCGCGGCAGCGTCGGCGGAGGCGGACAGATGCGTCTGGCCATGAATTGGACAGCCCGCGGCCCGTTCGGCGTCGGTCCCCTCGAGATCGACGGCGCCATGACCGGCACCGGCACAGTCACGGGAACCCTGGCCCGCCCGCGCGCCGACTTGCGCGCCGCCTTCGGCAAGGTCACCGCCGGCGCCCTGGCCCTGACCGACGTCAACATGGACCTCAGCTTCCGGCGCGGGGCCGACGCGTCCGACGGTCGGATCGCACTGACGGCCGGGTCCAACTACGGCCCGGCCCGGGCCAGCGGAAACTTCGTCCTGGGTGGAGCTCGCATCCGCCTGACGGACGTCGACCTCAATGCCGGTGGCGTCACGGCCCAGGGTGCCATCGCCCTGTCCAACCGCTTCCCGTCCAGCGCCGACCTGACCTTCACCGCGCGGCCCGGTGCCTTCCTGTCGTCCGGCACGGCCGATGGCCGGATACGGCTGACGGAAGGATCGGGCGAGGAATCCGCCATCCTCGACGTCACCGGACGCAACGTGAAGCTGGTCGGATCGTCTTTTGTGATCCGGTCCCTCGATCTCAGGGGACGCGGTACCCTCGCCCGACTGCCATTCGCGCTGAAGGCCGACGTCGGCGGCGCGACGACGGTCAGCTTCGACGGCACGGGCGTCTATTCACGACAGGCCAATGCCCAGACCGTGGTGCTGGAGGGGTCGGGCCGGGTGCGCGAGATCGCCTTCGCCACTCGCAATCCGGCGGTGATCGCCCTGTCCGGCGACGGCCGCGTCGCGCGGGTCGATCTGAGCGTCGGCGAGGGAATCCTGACCGGCGAGCTGCGTCAGGATTCCCGCGCCGCCATCATCGAGGCCAATCTGACCAGCGTCGAACTGGGATCATTGACCCCGGACATGCGGGGCCGCGTGACCGGTCGCGTCTCCCTGCGTGGGGCGGGCGACGACCTGTCCGGCTCGGCCAATGTGACGCTGGAGGATATCCGCAGCATCGACGCGCCGCGTGGCGTGGCCGTCGACGGCACAGTCAACGCCGTCCTCGTCGGCGACACCCTGCGCATTCAGGCCCGGGCGGACGACGACGGTGCGGTTCAGGCCAGCGCGGACGTCGTGTTGCCGGTCGAGGCCTCGGCCGCCCCGCTGCGGCTGGCCATAGCGAGGACGCGTCCGATGTCCGGCGACGTGTCTATCCAAGGCCAGATCCAGCCGATCTGGGACCTGTTCCTGGGCGGCGACCGGTCGTTGTCAGGCCAGGTCAATGCTCGCGCGACGCTGGGCGGCACGCTCAACGACCCGCGTCTCAACGGCCGGCTGGACCTCCAGCAAGGCGCCTTCCGCGACAACGCCACCGGACTGCGGCTTCGGGACGTCACCCTGGCCAGCCGATTCGACGACACCACCGCCCTGGTCGAGACCTTCTCGGCCACCGACGGATCGGGCGGCAGGGTATCCGGTGACGGCCGGATCGGCCTGCGCCAAGGCTCGGGGTCCAGCGTCGAGCTGACTCTCGTCGGCTTCCAGATCATCGACAACGACATTGCCGAGGCCCGGGCGTCAGGACCACTCAGCGTCGTGCGCGGCGAGGACGGCAACATCCAGCTGACCGGTCGCATCGATATCGACAAGGCCCGGATAGAGGCCAATCCCCCGGGTTCGAACGGCATCGTTCGCATGGACGTGGTCGAGATCAACAAACCCGGCGGCGATGTTCCTGAGGAAGACCAGAACCGCCCGCGCGGGCTTCAGATCGGCGTCGATATCGCCATTCGCTCGCCCGGCGGCGACGTTCTGGTGGTTGGCCGGGGCCTGAACGTCGAGATGAACGTCAACGCCCGCGTCACCGGCTCGCTGAACCGGCCCAACCTGACCGGAACGGCCCAGGTGGTGCGCGGCGACTATGACTTCGCCGGCAAGCGCTTCGTCTTCGACGATCAGGGCACGGTCACCCTGTCGACGCGGCCCGAGCAGATCCGCCTGAACCTGACGGCTACGCGGGACGACCCGGCCCTGACCGCGACCATTCGCGCGACCGGCACCGCGGCCCGACCAGAGATCGCCCTGAGCTCGACTCCGGCCCTGCCTCAGGACGAGATCCTGTCGCAGGTGCTGTTCGGGCGCTCGGCCTCGCAACTGTCGGCCGTGGAGGCCGCGCAGCTGGCGGCGGCCGTCGCCGGCCTGGCGGGCGGCGGCGGGTTCGACATCATCGGCAATCTGCGCGAACTCGCCGGTCTCGACCGCTTGTCATTCGGCGGCGAGGCGTCCAGCCTGACCGTCGCGGGCGGCCGCTACATCACCGACAACGTCTATCTGGAAGTCATCGGCGGCGGCGAGAACGGCGCGGCTGTGAACGTCGAATGGCAGGTCCGTCGCAACCTGACGGTCAGCTCGAAATTCGGCGGTCAGGGCGAGGCCAGCCTGTCGATCCGCTGGCGCCGCCAGACGCGGGACGGCGCCGGTCGCGAGGACCGACGCCCGGACCGCTAGGCTCAGTTGGCCTTCCGCAGCTTGCTCAGCGCGCTCGCACCGCGCACGCCCGCGATATGCAGGATCAGCTGGACGAGCAAAACGACCAGGTTGAGTGCATCACCGGCGCGTTTGCCGCCGTCTGCGGCACATTGGACTGGTCCACCGTCAAGCCGAGTGCGCTGGTGCCGAGGCCGTAGACGACCAGCACAAGAAACAGAATCGGAATGACCACATTGGGCTTGAACCATTGCACCAGGCCAAGGATCAGCTGGATCACGACCATGGCAATGGCCATGTAAAATGCGCCCTGAACGATTGCCCCGGTCATGCTGGCCGCCTGCGGATTGTCGCCCGCAGCCGCAGTCGCAGCGGCCTCAATGGCCGCCATGCCGCCGTTCATCATCATGGCAACAGCCACGATGCCCACAACGACCCCCAGGAAAATGGCCAGCGCGCTGGCCCGCGCGGCCGTGACCGCCTCGGCCTCGGTCGTGATCGCGCCCGTCGGATTGATCGCCTTGATCCAGTTACTCATGCCTTCTCCTCCAGTAGTGGCGCGCGAAGCCTAGCGTCCACTCGCGGCGGTGGAAACCGCCATTCGTCCTGCCTTCACCTTTGTGGTCCGGGTCGCTAGGGTCCGGCGGATGCGGATTCTGCCCCATGATCAGGCCGTGCTCGACCATGTCGAGGCGCGAGAAGCGGCCATCATCGGTCGGGCCATCGACTGGTCGAACGTCAATTCCGGCAGCCGCAATCCCGACGGTCTCAACCGTGTGCTCGCCCTGCTGGAAACCGCGGCGCGCACCTTGCCCGCTTCCGTCGAACGTATCCCGACCCAAGGCTCGACCACCGTCGCGGACGACGGCTCGATCCGCGCCGAGGCCCACGCCGACGCCCTGAAGATCACCGCGCGACCCGACGCGCCCATACAGGTCGTCCTGACCGGCCACTACGACACCGTGTTCCCGGCCGAGAGCGCGTTCCAGACCGTCGTGACCCGCCTGGACGGCGCGTTGAACGGCCCCGGCATCGCTGACATGAAGGGCGGCATCTCGGTCATGCTGGCGGCCCTGGAAGCCTTCGAGACCCATCCCGACCGCGCGCGCGTCGGCTGGACCGTCCTGCTGTCCCCGGACGAGGAAATCGGCTCCCCGGCCTCCGCGCCCCTGCTCGCCGCCCTCGGGGCGCGCGGCCATGTCGGCATGACCTATGAACCTGCCCTCGCCGACGGCACCCTGGCCGGAGCGCGCAAGGGCAGCGGCAACTACCATCTGATCGTCGCGGGCAAGGCGGCCCACGCCGGCCGCGCCTTCGACGAGGGTGCCAATGCTGTGGCGGGGGCCGCAATCATCGCCGCCCGCCTGCACGCTCTGAACGGCCAGCGCGAGGGGGTGACCGTCAATGTCGCGAAGATCAGCGGCGGCGGTGCCCTCAACGTCGTCGCCGACAACGCTGTGGTCCGGTTCAATGTTCGCGTGCCGGACGCCCAGGCGTCAGCATGGATCGCCGAGACCGTGCGCGGGATCGCCGCCGAACCGCCCTTCCCCGGCCTGACCCTTCATCTCCACGGCGGCATGACCCGTGTGCCCAAGCCGATGGACGCCGGACAGACCGCATTGTTCGAAGCCGTGCGTGACGCCGGAGCCTTGCTGGGCCAATCCATCGCCTGGAAACCGTCGGGCGGCGTCTGCGAGGGCAACAATCTGCATGCCGCGGGCCTGCCCAATATCGACACGCTCGGCGTATTGGGCGGCGACATCCATTCCGATCAGGAGTTTGCCTGGCCCGCCAGCTTCGTCGAGCGCGCCCAGCTGTCCGCCCTGATCCTGTGCAAGATCGCGTCGGGCGAAATCGACGCGCTGAAACTCAAGGCCCTGCGTCTGGAGACGATGGTTTGAAGAGCACCGGCCGACACATTCCTCCCCCCTCGGGGGAGGGGGACCGCCCGAAGGGTGGTGGAGGGGGCCAACCCCCGACACCGACGCGTGCGGTCCCCCTCCACCGCTTCGCGGTTCCCCTCCCACAGTTGGGGAGGATCTAGATGCTCGTCGTGCGACCCGCCGGCCCTGCCGATCTCGACCATCTGCTTGAACTGGCCATCTTGTCCGGTCCCGGCTTCACCAGCCTGCCCGAAGACCCGGACCAGTTGACGGAGCGGCTGGACCTCAGCCGCGACAGTTTCAATGCCGTCCTGCCCCCGCAGGAGCGCTGGTACACATTGATGCTGGAAGAGAGCGACACCGGTGACGTCGATGGCATCGGTTCGGTCAAGGCCGCCGTCGGCCTGCACCGGCCCTTCTTCTCGTTCCGCATCGTCAACAACACCCAGTCGTCGCCGTCGCTGGGCGTCACGCTCGACCAGAAGACGCTTGTCATGGTCAACGAATGCACCGGCTGGACCGAGGTCGGCTCCCTGTTCCTCAAGGCCGACCGGCGCAAGGGCGGCGCGGGGCGTCTGCTCAGCCAGTCGCGCTACATGCTGATCGGCACCGAGCCCGCGCTGTTCTCCGAGACCGTGCTGGCCGAGCTGCGCGGCGTCTTCACGCCCGACGGCGCCTGCCCCTTCTGGGACCATGTCGCGCACAAATTCTTCCCCATGGAGTTCGACGAGGCGGACCGCATGACCGGCTCGACCGACAAACAGTTCATCCTCGACCTGTCGCCGCGCCACCCCATCTACATCGACCTGCTGCCCGAACCCGCGCGGGCCGTGATCGGCAAGGTCCACCCCCAGGGCGTGGCGGCCATGGCCCTGCTGGAGTCGGAAGGTTTCCGGCCTAACGGCCTGGTCGACATTTTCGACGCCGGTCCCACGGTCGCCTGCGAGCGCGACAACATCCGCACGGTGCGTGACGCGCGACGCCTGACGGTGGCGGTGGCCGACGAGGTCGACGCTGAACTGCCGGCCCTGATCTCGACCGACGCCATGACTAACTTCCGAGCCGTTCGTCAGAAGGCGGCCATAGAGGGCGCTACCGTCACCCTGACGCGCGAAACCGCCGACGCGCTTCGCGTCCGGGCGGGCGACGGAGTGCGCGTGAAGACGTGAGTGCCCATCTGATGACCATGACCACATTCACCTCCGTCGACCCCGCCACCGGCGCCGCCGTATGGGAAGGCCCCGCCGCATCGCCTGCGGAGGTCCAGACCGCGACCGGGCGCGCCCGTGCCGCCTTCCCGGACTGGGCCGACCGCCCGCGCCGGGACCGCGTCGACGCCCTGAAACGCTACCAGGCCGTGCTCAAGGCCCGCGCCCCGCAGATGGCCGAAGCCATCAGCCGCGAGACCGGCAAGGCCCTGTGGGAGACGACCGCCGAACTGGGTGCCATGGCGGGCAAGGTCGACATCTCGATCCGCGCCTATGACGAGCGCACCGGCGAACGGACGACCGAGACCGGCTTCGGACACGCCACCCTGCGGCACCGCCCGCACGGCGTCGCGGCGGTGCTGGGCCCCTTCAACTTCCCCGGCCACCTGCCCAACGGCCATATCGTCCCGGCGCTGCTGGCCGGCGACACCGTCGTGTTCAAGCCGTCGGAAGAGACGCCCCTGACCGGGCAGTTGATGGCCGAGGCCTTCGCAGAGGCTGACTTGCCGCATGGGGTGATCAATGTGGTTCAGGGCGGGCGCGATACGGGCGCGGCCCTGCTGGACAGCGGCATCGACGCCCTGATGTTCACCGGCTCCGGCGCGGCGGGCGCGCATTTTCGACGGAAGTTCGCCGACGATCCGCACGTGGTCCTCGCCCTCGAACTGGGCGGCAACAATCCGCTGGTGGTGTGGGACGCCGCCGACGCGGAAGCCGTGGCCGGGATCGTCGTCCAGTCCGCCTTCGTGACGACGGGCCAACGCTGCTCCTGCGCCCGCCGCCTGATCGTGCCGGAAGGCCCACAGGGCGACGCCATCGTCGCGGCGGTCGACACCATGGTCGAACGGCTGATCTTCGCGCCCTGGAACTCGACGCCCGAACCGTATGGCGGGCCGCTGATCTCGCAGAAGGCCGCAGACGGCGCGCTGGCCGCGCTGCAACAGCGCATCGGCATGGGCGCGAAGGTGATCCGCACCTCCGGCCCGGTCGGCAATCTGCCCGGCGCCTTCGTCAGCCCGGCCATCATCGACGTCACCGGCGTGGACGTTCCCGATGAGGAGATGTTCGCCCCCTTCCTGTCGGTGACCCGCGTCGCCACCTTCGACGCCGCCATCGCCGCCGCCAACGCCACCCGCTACGGCCTGTCCGCCGGTCTGGTCAGCGACGATCCGGCCCACTGGGATCGCTTCATCCGCCGCATCCGCGCCGGTGTGGTCAACTTCAATCGCCCGACCACCGGTGCCGCCGGAGACATGCCCTTCGGCGGTATCGGCGCCAGCGGCAACCACCGGCCCAGCGCGTATTACGCCGCCGATTACTGCGCCTATCCGGTGGCCAGTTTCGAGGCCGGGGCGGTGAAGAACATCGAAAGCGAGATCAAGGGGCTGAGGTCGTGACCTCGGCCGTCGAAGCCAATGCCGACGGCTTGATCGGCCCGACCCATTCCTACGCCGGCCTCAGCCCCGGCAACCTCGCTTCCAGTCTCAACGCCGGAGAGGCGTCGAACCCGCGCGCCGCTGTGCTGCAAGGGCTCGACAAGATGAAGCGGCTGGCCGACCTCGGTCTGCCCCAGTTCGTCCTGCCCCCGCACGAGCGGCCGAACATCCCCTTCCTGCGAACCCTGGGTTTCAGCGGCACCGACGCCCGGGTGCTGGAGCGCGCCTGGAAGGACGCCCCGGCCTTCGCCGCCGCCGCCTGTTCGGCCTCGCCCATGTGGGCGGCCAACGCCGCCACGGTGACGCCCAGCGCCGACGCCGCCGACGGCCGCGTCCATTTCACGCCCGCCAACCTCGTCACCAACCTTCACCGCGCCCTGGAGCACCAGCAGACGCAGCGGGCGCTGGACGCACTCTTCCCCGACCCGGCCCGGTTCGCGGTCCACGACGCCCTGCCGGCGGTGGCCCATCTGGCCGATGAAGGCGCGGCCAATCATGTGCGCCTGTGCGCCGATCACGGCCAGCCGGGCGTGAACCTGCTGGTCTGGGGCCGCGAGGCCTATGAGCCGTGGACCGGTGCCTACCCCGCCCGCCAGACCCGCGAAGCCTCCGAGGCCGTCGCCCGCCGCCACGGCGCGTCCGGTGCCGTCCTCGCCCGCCAGTCGAAGGCCGCCATTGCCGGCGGCACCTTCCACAACGACGTGGTCTGCGTCGGCGCGCTGGAGACACTGTTTTTCCACGACCTCGCTTTCGAGGACACCAAGGGCACAAAGGCCGCCATTCGCGCCGCCGCCGAGGGCCTGTTCGAGCCCATGTTTGTCGAGGTGACCTCCGCCGACCTGCCGCTGGCCGACGCCATCTCCAGCTATCTGTTCAACTCCATGCTGGTGCAGTTGCCGGGCGAGGACCGCCTGACCCTGATCTGTCCGACCGAGACCCGCGACAACGCCCGCAGCCATGCGGTGGCCGAGCGCCTCGTCGGGTCCAATGGCCCCATCGGCCGGGTCGAATACGTCGATGTGCGCCAGTCGATGCGCAACGGGGGCGGCCCCGCCTGCCTGCGCCTGCGCGTGGTCCTTAACGAGGCCGAACTGGCGGCGACCAACCCCGCCATGCGGATCAGTGAAGAGCTTCACGCCCGGCTGTCCGAATGGGCCAACCGTTGGTACCGCGACACCTTGGCCCCGGCTGATCTCGCCGACCCGGCCCTGATCGACGAAACGCGCAGTGCGCTGGACGCGCTGACCGGAATGCTTAAGCTGGGCTCAGGCTTCTACCCGTTCCAGCGGGCCTGACCGGATCCAGCGATGACCCAGAACCCGATCCTCGTTGCAGGTGGCGTGCTCAGCGCTGCGGCTTCGCTCCTGCACCTCGCGGTCATCGCTGGGGGTCCCTCCTGGTATCGCTTTTTCGGGGCAGGAGAAGGCATGGCGCGGATGGCCGAGCGGGGCTCGGTGACGCCGACCCTCGTCACCGTCGGCATCGCGAGCGTCCTCGCAATCTGGTCCGCCTATGCCTTCGCCGGTGCCGGACTGATCCCGCGTCTGCCCCTGATGCGGACGGCCCTGGTCCTGATCTCCACCGTCTATCTGCTGCGCGGCCTCGTGCTGATCCCGGCATTTATTGTCAATCCAGGTGGCGTCCTGCCCTTCGTCCTGTGGAGCTCTCTGATCGTGCTGATCTATGGCGTCGCCTATGCGGTCGGGACTTGGATCGCATGGCCCGGGCTCTCCAACCGGTGACGCACACGCACCGGCTGGCCACAGAAGCCGACATCCCGGCGCTGCACGCCATAATGGACGCGGCTATCTCCGGGCCTTTGTCCACCTTCCTGACGCCGGCCCAGGTCGAGGCCAGCCGGATGATCATGGGCGTCGACAGCCAGCTGGTCTCTGACCGCACCTATTTCCTGATCGAAATTGACGGGGTACTGGCTGGCTGCGGCGGCTGGAGCCGGCGGATCACCGAGTATGGCGGCGACCATACGCCCGGCAGGGTTCCCGCGCTCCTGACGCCCGGCATCGACGCCGCCCGCATTCGCGCCATGTACACCGCGCCGGAGTTTACGCGGCAAGGCGTGGGCCGACTGATCGTCGGACTGTGCGAAGAGGCTGCGCGGAGTGAGGGTTACAGCCGCGTCGAACTGGTCGCCACCATGGGCGGCGAACCGCTCTACCGGGCGTCCGGCTATCGCGAGATCGAGCGGTTCGCGGACGACCGTGGCGGGGTCGCCGTGCCTCTGGTCAGAATGGGCAAATCCCTGAAGGATACGAGTGCCGACGTGGGGAAAACATGACCGTGCGCAAACTCGCCTTCGCCTGCGCGATGCTGAGCCTGTCGGTTCTGGTGGTCGCGACGGTCGCGGGCGGGCTGACCTATCCGGGCTACGACCACCTGACCCAGTACATCAGCGAACTGGGCGCGACCGGGGCTGTCACCGGACGCGGGGTTAGCATGGCCTTCATCGCCTCGGGTGTCCTGCTGGCGGCCTTCTGGCTCCTGTGCGCAATCCTGTTTCCGCGCGGCCCCCTGTCGATCACTGGCTTTGGCCTGAGCGCCCTCAACGGGCTGGGCCTGATGTTCGGCGGGGTCTTTCCCTGCGACTTTGAATGTTCGCTCGAGAATGCCTCGACCTCGGCCGTCCTGCACGATGTCCTTGGGGGCATCGGCTATCTCTGCGGCGTGGTCGGTCTGATGCTGGTCGGCATGGCGGCACGGCGCTGGCCGGGCGGACGCAACCTGTTTCATCTCGCGATCGTCTGCGGCGCTCCCGCGGCCGGGGCCATCTGGCTGATCCATCCGGCATTCGAGTGGTATGGTGCCGCGCAGCGGGTTCTCGAGATCGCCTTGGCCGTCTGGACCGTCGCCGTCGCCCTGGCCGTCCGCCGCCCAATGGTGTCGACCGCATGAGCAGGTTCCGATGAACCCGGCGCGGCCCCTGCGCAACATCATCGGCGGCTCGGCCGGAAACCTGGTCGAGTGGTTCGACGGGTTCGCCTATTCCGCCTTCACCCTCTATTTCGCGCCAGTGTTCTTGCCGAAGGGCGACGTAAGCCCGGGTGCCAGAGCCTGATCGTCCACGACGACTGATCAGGCCGCGAACCGCCCGCCCTTGGCCGCATAGGTCTGGGTACCCTGGGCAAAGATCCGGTCGGTCGGCAGCATGGACTCGATGGCGATGTCGGCGGCATCCTGTAGCCGGTCATAGATCGGGCCGAAATCCTTCAGCGTCTCGGCCTTCAGCTGCTCGATGGAGTCGATCACGAAATAGACCTGCTGGAAGTCATCGATCCGATACAGGGTGCGCATTACCCGCTCCAGATCAAAGCCGATCCGGTTCGGCGACGGGTCCTCCAGCGAGAAGACGCTTTCGGTCGAGGACGAGACGATGCCCGCGCCGTAGATGCGCAAACCGCCCGCGTCCTGCATCAGGCCGAACTCGACCGTATACCAGTACAGCCGCGCCAGGTTCTGCAGCATGCCCAGCGACGCCGCCCGCTGTCCGCCCTTGCCGTAGGCTTCCATGTAGGCGGCGAAGTCAGGATCGCTGAGCATAGGCACATGGCCGAACACGTCATGGAAGATGTCAGGCTCCTGCAGGTAGTCCAGCTGGTCCGGCTTGCGGATGAACTGGCCCGACGGAAAGCGACGGTTGGCCAGATGATCGAAGAAGACCTCGTCCGGCACCAGGCCCGGCACGCAGACGACGGTCCAGCCGGTCAGGGCCTGAAGCTTGGGGTTCATCACCGCGAAGTCGGGAATGCCGCCGGTGTTCAAGTCCAGCGCCTCAAGCCCCTGCAGGAAGACGTCGGCGGCGCGGCCGGGCAGGATTTTCATCTGCCTGGCGTACAGGGTGTCCCAGGTGCGGTGCTCGATCCCCGAATAGGACGCCCAATTCTGCGGGATGGTCCAGTCGGCGGCCGCGCCCTCGGGCGGTGTGTCGAAGACGTGCTCGAAATCGGACATGGACGCGCTCCTGCTCCCTCGGACTCTGCCGACCGCTTTGCGAACAATCTAGAGCGCGCTGCGCGGACGCGCCACCGCCTCAGTGAAGGGCCTGCGCCTTGGGCGAGTGCCGTCCGTCGGCATCGACGTTGAACCAGCGCTGTCTGTCATTGCTGGACAGGATGGTGAATTCCGGGTCGTGCTCCAGCGCGTCCTCGGCGGCATACGCTATGAAGCCGCCATCCTCGCCGAGGGCCAGCACCTGATAGAAGGGTTGGTCCGGCGATATCTTGCCGGTCTGTCCGATGCGGCCAGCGAAGACGGGGTCGACGTCGATCACCACGCCGCGGAAGGCGGCATCGCGGTGGCGAACCGTCTCGCCGAGACCGAAACGGGCTGAGCCTGAGCTTTTCATGCGTCCAGAATACGGGACCCAACCTGACCGGGACCGACGGCACCCTGTTCATTTTCACGTCAGACAGGCTTGGCGCGGACGATTACGCGGTCGTAGAGTGTGGGGGACGGGCGCCGTTCTGGACCGCCCACCTCGAAAGCTCGGCCGATGCCGGAGACCGACGACGCTCCCGCGAGCGTCCCACGGTCCCCCCGTTCTCGATCCGACAGGCAGCGCGCCCGCGGCGCCGCCGCCAACGGATCCGGAGTGCAAGGTCGCGACGCGCCCCTCTATGGCGCGCTCGATCTGGGGACTAACAACTGCCGCCTGCTGATTGCGCGGCCGGCCCGCGACGGATTCTGCGTGGTCGATTCCTTCAGCCGGATCGTCCGCCTGGGCGAGGGTCTGTCGCGCACGGGCCGACTGGACGATGCGGCGATGGACCGGGCCTATGAGGCACTCGTCCTGTGCGGCGAACGCGTCGCTAAAAAGGGCGTCGACGCGAGCCGGCTGATGGCCGTCGCGACGCAGGCCTGCCGTCAGGCCGACAACGGGGCCGCCTTCATCGAGCGGGTGCGCGAGGGCACAGGCCTCAAGCTGCGGATCATCGACCCGATCGAAGAGGCGCGTCTGGCGGTCGAAGGCTGCCTGAACCTGTTCGACGACAGCGCCGAGGCTATCCTGGTCGTCGACGTCGGCGGCGGCTCGACGGAGCTGAGCTGGCTGCGAAAGACCGGTGACGCCTTCATCCTGGAGGGCTGGATGTCCGCGCCCGTGGGAGTCGTGACTCTGGCGGAACGACACCCGGAACCCGTCGGTGCGTCCAGCAGCGCGCAAGCGGGCTGGTACGAGGCCATGGTCACAGACATGGGTCAGGCCATCGACGACGCCCCCGTGGGCGCGGAACTGAGGGCCGTGTTCGAGAGTGGGCGAGCCCACATGGTCGGGACGTCGGGCGCGATCACCAGCCTGGCGGGCATCCACCTGGACCTGAGGCGCTATCAGCGCAACCTGGTCGACGGCCTGTGGATGACGCGTGGCGACTGCGAGGCCGCCGCCGACCGGCTGAAGGCCATGGGGCCGGCCGGACGCGCGGCCGAAGCCTGTATCGGGCCGGATCGCGCCGATCTGGTGCTGGCCGGAGCCGCCATCATGGAGGCGGTCCAGCGCGCGTGGCCGTCGGAACGGGTCAGGGTCGCGGACCGGGGCCTGCGTGAGGGCCTGCTTCTACAGCGCATGCGCGAGGAACGGCGGCCCCCGCGAAACCGCCGTCGTCGCGGCCGCCGGCCTCAGCCCCCGGCGACCTGAACCGGCAAGGTCACGTCACAGACCGAGAAGTCTGCGCCGCGCGCCGCGCGCGTCTGGTCCACCAGGGCGCGGAAACGGGTCGAGGCTGTGTCCAGCACCTGAACGGTCGGGCGCTCCGCCTCGGGGATATCGGCTGCGACGCGCACGCGGGTCATGCGGTCCGGCTCGGAGGCCACCATGCCGTCCGCGGTCGCGCTGGATTTCAGCGACCGGATCACGTCGAGGCCCGCCACCGTCATGCCCCAGATAGAATAGCGCTTGTCCAGCGCCGGATAGGCCTGACGCATGATGAAGAACTGGCTGTTGGCGGTGTCATTGCCTTCGTCGCGCGCCATGCCCGCCACGCCGGGGCAATAGAGGCCCCAGCCATGCACCTTGCCATCCCCGGTCAGGGCGAAGGCGGCGTCGGGCTGGGTCTGGATCGGCAAGGCGTGGAAGAAGCCTACCCGCGCGCCCGTCGGCTCGGCCACGGCGGCGAAGGGCATGGCGGCGTCGCGTCGATAGGTGAACTCGCCCTTCAAATCCGGATACGGGCTCTGGCCCTCACCGTTACCCAGGGGATCGCCGGTCTGGGCCATGAACCAGTCGATCACCCGATGCCAGGGCACGTCGTTGTAGAAGCCCCGCCGGGCCAAAAGCTTGATGCGCTCGACGTGCAGCGGCGCGACCTCGGGCGTCAGCTCGACCAGCACACGGCCCCTTGTAGTGTCTATGACCAGCAGGTTCTCGGCAGGAACGGAGCGCCATTCCGAAACGACCACCGTAGTTTC
This sequence comes from Brevundimonas sp., assembly GCF_041688735.1. GTDB lineage: Bacteria > Pseudomonadota > Alphaproteobacteria > Caulobacterales > Caulobacteraceae > Brevundimonas. The sequence continues at coordinate 17,402 of NZ_JBDNHO010000006.1, read as the reverse complement.
CGGCGTCGGCGGCGGCGGCGGCGGGGTGCCTCCCGCGTCCTGGGCGACCGCGGGAAAAGCGGTCAGAAAGGCGGTGGCGGCGGCGACGGCGAGCGTCTGTCTCATGGTCTTCTCCCCCTCATGCGGTTCAGCTGCCGGTCGTTTCCACCGTAGGCTGGATGTCGCAGATGTTGAAACGCGCACCCCGCTCGGCCTGGGTTCTGGCGACGAGATCGGCAAAGGCCGGGCTGGTCGTGGACATCACGCGAACCACGGGCCGCTGGCTTTCCGGCATGGCGGAAGCGGTGCGGACGCGGGCCATGAGGTCGGGGTTGTCGACCCGACCGTTGGGGTTCTGGTCGCCCGCGTTCAGGGCGCCGACGACCTCCATCCCGACCACCACGCGGCCGAAAGGCGTGTATTTGCCGTCCAGATCGGTCTTCACGCCGGTCATGAGGAAGAACTGGCTGTTCGCGCTATCCAGGCCGGCGGCCCGGGCCATCCCCGCGACGCCGGGACAGAACAGGGCCTGGGCACCGGTTTTGAAGTCGGCCGTGACCATCATCTGGGCGTCCGGCTGGGTCACCACGGGCATGGAGCCGACGACGCCCGACAGACCCTGCGGCGTCGCGGCGACGCGCGCGAAGCCGGTTTCCCGGCCCCGACGGAAGGTGAACTCGCCCGGCAGGTCGGACAGCGTGCTGCCGCCCTGTCCCGTGCCCTGGGGGTCACCCGTCTGAGCCATGAAGCCGGTGATGACGCGGTGGAATTTCAGGCCGTCGTAAAAGCCTTCGTCGGCCAGCGCCCGCACGCGCGCGACGGCCAGCGGCGCGACCCTGGGATCCAGCTCGACCAGAACTCGGCCCTTGGCCGTCTCGATGACCAGCAGGTTCTCGGGCGCGACGGTGCGCCATTCGGCGGCGGTCGGCGACTGGGCCACGGCGGCGGGCGCGGTGGCGGCAAGGATGGAAACGGAAAGCACGGCGGCGACTGCGAACTTCAACTTGATCACTGACCCTTGACCCTGTCCCGCACCGCAGTGGCGATGGCGGGACTGACGAAACTGTCGATCGCGCCGTCCAGACGGGCGATTTCCTTGACCAGACGCGAGGCTATGGCCTGATGCCGCGGGTCGGCCATCAGAAACACGGTCTCGATGTCATCATTCAGGCGCTGGTTCATCGCCGTCATCTGGAATTCGTATTCGAAATCCGACACGGCCCGCAGCCCGCGAATGATGATGCTGGCGTCCAGGTGCTCGGCGAAATGCATCAGCAGGCTGTCGAATGGCCGGACCTCGACCTTCGCGCCCAGATGCGCCACCTCGGCGCGCACCATGACCACGCGCTCATCGGTGCTGAACAGCGGAGCCTTTTCGTCGTTGCGGGCGACGCCGATGACCAGTTTGTCGACCAGCTTCACGGCGCGGCCGATGATGTCCATATGCCCGTTGGTGACGGGATCGAACGTGCCCGGATACAGGCCGATACGCATGCAGTCCTCCCCGCTTTCAAGCGGTCTAGCAGGTGACGCCGGGGCGGCCTAGATCGGTTTGGGCGCGTTGGACGCCCAGGCCGCGTGAAGACGCTCGATCAGCGCCGGCGCCGTTGCGAACGCGCGATCATCGATGGCGGCGACAGGGCAGGTGGGGGTGGCGCTGTTGCAGATGAAGGCGGCCTCGAAGTCCGCCAGATCGGACTGGTTGACCGGCGCGGTCGTCCCCCTCAGGCCGACGGTGTTCAGGCCGCTTTGCACGAGACTTTGGGCCACCCCCGCCAGCATCGGCGCCTGGGGCCAGACCACCTGATCGTCACAGACAAAGCCGATGTTCCACAAACTGCCCTCGGAGACCCTGCCCTCGGTATCGGCGAACAGGGCATCGTCAAATCCGGCCAGGCGGGCGGCACGACGGGCGCGGATCAGGCCGAAGGTGGCGACATGCTTCAGGTGCGCCGCCTCGCGGGCATAGGTCTGGACCTGCAGCCGCAGGCCGCAGGCCAACGGCTGCGGCGGCGGCGACACAGCGATCATGACCTTGGGCTGGCCGCGCCAGTCCGGCGTGCGCGCACTGATTTCCGGTGAAAACAGGCTGACCCGCAGCCAGCAGGCCTCCCGGCCCGCCACGGCCGAGCGCATCTGGTCGCGCAGGCGCGTCTCGCCGACGGGCTGGCCGAACAGCTCGGTCGCCTCGGCCTCCAGCCGCGCAAGGTGCAGGTCCAGCCCGCGAACGCCGCCCTCTTCCACCCCGAAAGAGGTGTAGGCACCGTAGTTGACCAGGGCCACATGGGCCATGTCGTCCAGCGCAGCCGGCGCGCCGTCGACGCTCAGTTCAACGGCGCCCGCCATGGATCAGCCTTCGCCGCCCTCGCCGTCCGGCGCCTCGTCATCGGCCGCCGCGTCATCGCCCCCACCGCTGTCGGGCAGGCGCTCGACCGAGACGACCCTTTCACCCTCCGCCGTGCGGAAGATGGTGACGCCCTGGCTGGTGCGGCCGACGATGCGGACCTGGCCGACCGGGGTGCGGATCATCTGACCACCCGAGGTCACCAGTAAAAGCTCGTCGCTGTCGTCGATCGGGAAGGAGGCCGCCAGACGCGTGCCCGCGCGACCCCCCAGGCCATGGGCCGTCAGCCCCTGTCCGCCCCGGCCCGTGCGACGATACTCATAGGCCGAGGACCGCTTGCCGAATCCGGTCTCGGTGACCGTCAGGATGAACTGCTCGGCGGCCCCCAGTTCGGCGATGCGTTCGATGCTCAGCGCCGCGGCGTCGGCCGAGCCTTCGCCGCCCTCGTCGTCAGCTTCGACAGTTGGAGTTTCGTCCTCGCCCTCTCCGGTCGCGCGCCGCATGGCGGTGGCGTGTTTGACGTAGGCGGCGCGCTCGTCCGGCGTCGCATCGACCCGGCCCAGCACGGCCATGGAAATAACCGCGTCGTCCTTCTGCAGGCGGACGCCGCGAACGCCGGTCGAATCCCGGCCCTTGAAGACGCGCACGTCGTCGGCCTTGAAGCGGATGGCGCGGCCCAGAGCGGTCGTCAGCATGACGTCGTCCTCGGCCGTACACAGGGCCACGCCAACCATGTGGTCGCCGTCTTCCAGCTTCATGGCGATCTTGCCGGCCCGGTTGACGGTGGCGAAGTCGCTCAGCTTGTTGCGACGCACGTCGCCCGACTTGGTGGCGAACATGATGTCGTAGTTGGCCCAGTCCGCCTCGTTCTCGGGCAGCGGCAGGACGTTCATGATCGAATCGCCCGGCTCGATCGGCAGCAGATTGACGAAGGCCTTGCCGCGCGACTGCGGACTGCCCAGCGGCAGACGCCAGGTCTTGAGCTTGTAGGCCTTGCCGTTGGTGGCGAAGAACAGCACCGGCGTATGGGTCGAGGCCGAGAAGAGGCCGACGACGGCATCGTCCTCCTTCATCGCCACGCCCGATTTGCCCTTGCCGCCGCGATGCTGGGTCCGGTAGGCGTTCAGCGCCACGCGCTTGACGTAGCCACCGTGGGTGACCGTCACGACCATGTCCTCGCGCGGGATCAGGTCCTCGTCTTCCAGCTCATAGTCGCCTTCGCCGATGATGGTGCGGCGGGGAACGGCGAACTCGGACCTTACCAGCAGCAGATCCTCGCGGATCACGGCCAGGATGTTGGCGCGGTCGCTCAGCAGGGTCAGGTGGCCTTGGATGGTGTCGGCCAGACCCCGGGCCTCGGCGAAGATGTCGTCACGACCCAGACCGGTCAGGCGGGACAGGGTCAGGCCGAGGATGGCGCGGGCCTGTTCGTCGGTCAGGTTCAGCTTGTCGCCGTCGACCAGCATCGAGCGCGGGTCGGCGATCAACTCGATCAGGGCGATCATGTCGCCGACCGGCCAGCTCTTGGCCTGCAGCCGCTCGCGCGCTTCGGCGGGATCAGCCGACGAGCGGATGATGTGGATGACCTCGTCGATATTGGCCACGGCCACGGCCAGACCGACCAGCACATGGCCGCGGTCGCGGGCCTTGGCCAGTTCGAACTTGATGCGGCGGACGACGACCTCTTCGCGGAACTCGAGGAAGGCCTCCAGCAGCTGGCGCAGGCCCATCTGGATCGGGCGGCCATGGTTCAGAGCCAGCATGTTCACACCGAACGACGACTGCATGGCCGTGAAACGCCACAGCTGGTTCAGCACCACATCGCCGGACGCGTCGCGCTTCAGCTCGATAACCATCCGCATGCCGTCGCGGTCGGATTCGTCGCGGACGTCCGAGATGCCTTCGATCCGCTTCTCGCGGACCATTTCGACGATCCGCTCGATCAGGGTCTGTTTGTTGACCTGATAGGGCAGCTGGGTGACCACGATAGCCTCGCGATCCTTGCGGATCGTCTCGATGGTCGCCATGCCCCGGACGATGACCGAGCCGCGGCCGTCGCGCAGGGCATTGCGCGGCGCGGTGCGGCCCATGATCTCGCCGCCGGTCGGGAAGTCCGGACCCGGCACGATGTCCAGCAGGGCGTCGTCGGTGACATCCGGATCGTCCAGCAGGGCCACGCAGGCGTCGATGATCTCTCCCAGATTATGCGGCGGGATGTTGGTCGCCATACCGACGGCGATGCCGCCCGCGCCATTGACCAGCAGGTTGGGTATCCGCGCCGGCAGGACGACGGGCTCCATCTCCTTCTCGTCATAGTTCGGCTGGAAATCGACGGTGTCCTTGTCGATGTCGGTCAGCAGCGCCGCTGCGGCCGGGGCCATCCGGGCCTCGGTGTATCGCATCGAGGCGGGCATATCGCCGTCGACCGAACCGAAATTGCCCTGGCCGTCAACCAGCATCAGCCCCATCGAGAACGGCTGGGCCATCCGCACCAGCGCCATATAGACCGAGGCGTCGCCGTGCGGGTGGAAGCGGCCCAGCACGTCGCCTACGACACGCGCGCATTTCGAATAGGCGCGGTCGGGCGTCATCTTGAGGTCATGCATCGAGTACAGGATGCGGCGGTGCACGGGCTTCAGCCCGTCACGCGCGTCGGGCAGGGCGCGGGACACGATCACGCTCATGGCGTAGTCGAGGTAGGATCGCCTCAGCTCGTCTTCGATGGTGATGGTGGCGATGTCACCGCCCCCGCCGGAAGACGGCGGGAGGGCGTTCGTATAGCTGTCGTCGGTCAAGGAAATCAGGCTTTAAATGGTCGGAATCGGAACGTGATCCGCTGTCCGGTTTTCTAGCATCCAGGGGCGCGGGTGGCAAAGCGAAGCCGCCGCGATCGCTCTTATAGACAAGGAAATTTCACCATGCGCCGCTTCCGCCTCTTCACCCTCGCCGTCTTGCCTCTGATCGCGTCGCTGGGGGCCTGCGTCAGCGTCACCGCGAACGACTATTCGGACCTGCCCGCGCGCGCCGCGGTCGGCGACTTCGGCGAGGCGACGCTGATGAACGCCTCCGGTGCCAATGTGGGCCGCGCGATCCTGACTCAGGGGCCCACCGGTCTGTTGATCCGCGTCGAGGCCGATGGCCTGACGCCCGGCTGGCACGGGGTCCACATCCACGCGACGGGCCAGTGCGCCGCGCCCTTCACCTCGGCCGGAGCGCATGTGAACCACGGCGAACCCAAGGCGCCGCACGGCCTGCTGAACGCCGCTGGACCGGATGACGGCGACCTGCCGAACATCCACGCCGACGCGCAGGGGTCCGTGCGGGCAGAAGTCTTCACCTCGCGGGCCCGAATCGCCTCCGACGGCCCTGGCCAGTGGTTGTGGGACGCTGACGGCTCGGCGCTGGTGATCCACGCGAACATGGACGATCACGCGAGCCAGCCCATCGGCGGCGCGGGCGACCGTGTCATCTGCGGCGTGATGGCCGCGGGTTAGAGCCTGATCGGTTGATGAGGAATCGCTTCGCGATTCCGTCGATGCCGTGAATCAGGCTCCAGCATGATTCTGGAGCGAAATCTGAGTTTGGACGCGTTCGCGTCCAAATCGGTTTCGCTCTAGTCGGCGCGGAACTGAAGCTCGGCCAGACGGGCGTACAATCCCCCCTGCGCCATCAAGCCCTGGTGCGTGCCCTCCTCGACCACCTGACCGTGTTCCATGACGACGATGCGGTCGGCGCGTAGCACCGTGGCCAGACGGTGGGCGATGACGATCGTGGTGCGGGCTGCCATGGCCTGATCCAGCGCGACCTGGACCAGCCGTTCATTTTCGGCGTCGAGGGCAGACGTGGCTTCGTCCAGCAGCAGGATCGGCGCGTCGCGGACCAATGCCCGGGCGATGGCGAGGCGCTGGCGCTGGCCACCGGACAGGCTCTTGCCACGCTTGCCCAGCGGGGTGTCGAACGCCTCGGGCAGGGCATCGATGAAGCCGAGGGCCTGGGCCTCCTCGGCGGCGGCGCGCACCTCATCCGGCGTGGCAGTTTCGCGCCCGAAACGAATGTTTTCGTCGGCGGAGCCCGAGAACAGGGGCGCTTCCTGCGAGACCCAGGCGAAGCGCTCCCGGACGGCTATGGGATCGGCGTCCCGCACGTCCACCCCGTCGACCGAGACCACGCCGGACTGCGGATCGTAGAAGCGCAGCAACAGTCGGAAGACGGTGCTCTTGCCCGCGCCCGAGGGGCCGACCAGCGCCACCGTTTCGCCGGGGCGCACGGTGAGGGAAAATCCCTTGAGCGCCGGCAGGTCGGGGCGACCCGGGTAGGCGAACCGCACCGCCGACATCGAGACCTCGCCGACCGGCGGCGACGGCAGGGCCCGCGGCGTGGCGGGCGGCGCGATGGACGGGACGCTGCGCATCAGTTCGTCGATGCGCTCCATGGCCCCCGCCGCCTTCTGGACGTCGCCCCAGCTTTCGCCGAGCGCGCCGACCGCGCCGGCGGCGAACACCGACAGCAGCACGAATTGAAGCAGCGCTCCCGGCGTCATTCGGCCTGCGATGACGTCCTGCGCGCCCAGCCACAGGACCAGGGTCACGCCGCCGAACATGACGACGATGATCATGGCGGTCATCAGGGCACGGGCCCGCATGCGAACCACCGACACGCCGAAGGCGTCCTCGACGGCCTCGCCAAAGCGGCCGATGGCGCTTTTTTCTCGCCCGAAGGCCTGGACGGTCTCGATCGCATCGACGCTTTCGCCCGCGAACCCGACGGCGCTGGCGAAGCGATCCTGCGAGGCCACGGTCAATTTGCGAACACGACGGCCGAAAATGAACAATGGGCCAATCAGCAAGGGCACGACGAGCAGGACGAAACCCGTCAGCTTGGGGCTGACCACGAAAAGCAGCACGGTCCCGCCGATCAAGGTCAGCATGTTTCGCAAGGCATAGGACACCGCCGTCGTCAACAACGTCTCGACCAAGGCGATGTCGGTCGTCAGGCGCGACAGCACCTCGCCGGTGCGAATTTTCGCGAAGAAGGCGGGGTCGAGCGTCAGGATGCGCTCGAACAGACCCTTGCGCAGGTCGGCCACGACCCGTTCGCCGGTCTTGGTGACGTAGAAATAGCGCACGGCGGTGGCCACGCCGAGGAACAGGGCGTTGACGCCGAGAACTATAAACCAAAGGTTCAACCGCGCGCCGCCGTCCTCGAAGCCATTGTCGATGGCGCCGCGCGCCGACACGGTCAGACCCAGCGAGGCGACGGTGGAGAGCACCAGCCAGAGACCGGCCAGGGCCATATGGCCCTTGTGGCGCATGGCGAAGGGCAGCAGCCGGGCCAGCGGCCGGACGTCGCGCTTGCGCTCCCGGCGCGAGCCCGCCTCGTTCATCTGCTCGCTGAGCAGAGCCCCTGCGCCGGGACGTTGGCGCAGGTCGGCGGCGTCGATCGCGGGGGCGTTGGAGTCGGTCATGGCGCGCGCCTCTTGCCCCGGAACGGCCCCCGGTGTAAACGCGGCCGCTCATTGCCCGCCCCTCTAAGGCGGGTTTTCTCATTTCCGCGCACCCGACGGTCGGCATCGTCATCGCGCCAGAGACCGGACGAAGACCATGAAGGCGGATACGCACCCCGACTACCACTTCATCACCGTGGTGATGACGGACGGCACCAGCTTCCAGACACGCTCGACCTATCAGAAGGAAGGCGCGACCCTGAACCTGGACATCGATCCGCTGACGCACCCGGCCTGGACCGGCGGCAACCAGCAGTTGCTGGATCGCGGCGGTCGCGTTTCGCGTTTCAACAACAAGTTCGCCGGCTTCATCAAGAAGTAGGCCGCTCGGGGTCTGGCTTTATGGCCACACCGACGACGCAAGACGATCACGAAGGCGTCGGTCCACGGGCCGGCGCCTTTCTGTTTGACCGGAACGCCGGTAACATCGCGGCGTTGGCATTTCGGGGCTCGGACGCAGTGTCCGGGCGGCTAAACGGACGAAGAGCGGATACATGAATCGACGGCAACTGGGTCTGGGCGCGGCGGCGGCGACACTGGCGTCTTCGACGGGCGCGACGGCCTGGGCGCAGACGCGCGACCCCGGCGCGGTCGCCTTCTACGACGGTTTCAACGACCAGTTGGCCCGGCTGCCCGCGACCGCGCAGCCGGATGTCCGCGCCTTTTACGAGCTGAACGGTTGGCGACCCGTCTGGACGGCGGAACGCCTGCGCACACTTCAGGCCGCCGCCGCCCGCGCCGAGCGTCACGGCCTGTCCCTGATCGACTTCTTCGATTTCGAGGCTCTCGCAGCGGATCGCACGGCCGCCGAGATGCGGACCACCGCCGCCGCCCTGGGTTATGCCCGCGTCCTCGCCGAGGGCCGCGTGCGCCCCGAGATGGTCGAAGACCTGTGGGAGATGCATAAGAACAGCGCCGATCTGCCCGTCGGGTTGAACGACGCCCTGGCTCAGAACCAGATGATCGACTGGCTGGAAGGTCTGGCGCCGACCGACATTGGCTATTCCAACCTGTCGGCGGGCTATGTCCGCTACCGACGCCTGATCCGCGATAACGGCGGTTGGCCGGCCTTCCGCATTGGGGCCAACATCGAGCCGGACGGCGGCGACGCCCGCCTCCCATTCATCATCCAGCGCCTGGTCGCCGAGGGCGACTTGACCGCTGACGACGGTGCCCGAATCGCGACCATGGGCAACGTCTACGGCCCCGCCCTGCAGGCGGGAGTGCGCAGCTTCCAGACCCGGCACGGCCTTCTGTCCGATGGCCGCATCGGCTCCGGCACCCAACGCTCCCTCTCCGCCTCGGCCGAGGATCGCGCCCGTCAGATCGCGCTGAACCTGGAACGCCGCCGCTGGCTGAAGCGCGAGGTTTCGCCCGAGCGGATCGAGGTCAACACCGCCGCCGCCATCATGGTCTACTGGAAGGACGGCAAGCCGCTTCACTCCAACCGCGTCGTTGTCGGCTCGCCCGTGAACCAGACTCCCAGCCTGGAGAAGCCCTTCGCCTCGGTCGTGGCCAACCCGCCCTGGTATGTGCCCGCCTCGATCGCCCGGAGCGAAATCCTGCCCAAGGGGCCGGGCTATCTGGCCGCGAACAACATGTACATTCAGAACGGCACGGTCATTCAGCGCGCCGGGCCGACGGCGGCGCTGGGCTATGTCAAGTTCGAGCTGCGCGACAGCCACGCCATCTTCCTGCACGACACACCGACCAAGTCCGCCTTCAACCTGGCCATGCGCCAGCGTAGCCACGGCTGCGTTCGGGTTCAGGGCGCGGTCGATTTCGCCCGTTTGCTGCTGTCGCCGGACCCCGCCCTGTTGTCCCAGTTCGACGAGGCCCAGGACAACCGCCGGACCAAGCGCATCCAGACCGGCCGCGAGATCGGCGTGCGCCTGCTGTACTGGACCGCCTTCGTGGACGGTCAGGGCCGTGTCGCGTTTCGCGAGGACGTCTACAGCCGGGACGCCAAGCTGGCCGAAGCCCTCGGCATCGCCGTCAGCCTGCCCAAGGTCGTCGCCGACGGCCGGGCGGACGCCAACGACGTCGGGCCATAGGCCGGTTTAGCCGCCGAATGCCGCCGTCAGGCGATCCAGCTGGCTCTGAACGGGATTGACGGCGTCTTCTTCGGACGCGTCGACGAACATGCGTCGGTCCAGATGCAGTGCGCGGTCGTAAAGTTTCTCGGCCCGAATCAGATATTCCACCAGGGCGATGGGCAGTTCCGGATGCGTCGGATCGGCCTCGATCTTGCGGTCGGCCAGACGATAACGCGGCTCGCAGGCGCAGGCGGCGGCCATTTCGCCTTCGCGCACCGCCCGCTGGACCAGCAGCCACGACGCGATCTGCATCAGCCGGGTGGTCAATTTCATGCTTTCGCCCGCATAGGCCAGGGCCGTGGCGCGCGACAACAGTTTGGACTCGCGACGACCGTCACCGTCCAGATAGGCGGCAGTTTCCTCGACCAGTTCCATGCCCTCGCGGAAGGTGCGGTCGAACAACTCGGAGCGCGCGAAGTCGTCGACGACGTCGGCCCGGCTTCGCCCGGCGGTCGGAGGAATGGCGGCGTCGCTGGACATGAACGGGGTCAAACTCATCGGGCAGGCGCATCCGTATCACGAGCGGCACGGTTTCGCGCGGCAAGATCGACGACTGCAACGGCCGTGCCAAGCCGCTGATTCAGGGGCGGAAGTTGAAAAAGGCGTCGGCGGCGTCGCGTTGGGAGGATTTGCCGTCAATTGCGGCGCGCGAACGGGCGATCTCGGCCTCCAGACCGGCGATGCGGGTGTTCAGATCCCCGACGGAATAGTCATCCAGGTCCTCGCGGCTGAGCGCGATCAGAGGCGCCCCCCGCGCCGGACGCGGTTCCATATCCTCGAACATCGCAGCCTCCTTCGTGGTCTTGCGTCGCGCGACGGCCTATCTGAACGCCCGGACACGGACGATTGCAAGAACGAGGACGCCATTCAATGCGGGTAATCGAGATCAAGGGCGGCGCTGGCCCGGCCGACGCGCTGACTCCTGCGGTGCGTCCGGACCCCGTCGCGGGACCCGGCGAAATCCGGATCCGCGTGGCCGCCGCCGGGGTCAACCGGCCCGACATACTGCAACGCATGGGCCGCTATCCCGCCCCGCCCGGGGCTTCGGACATTCCCGGCCTGGAGGTCGCGGGAACCGTGGATCAGACCGGAGACGGCGTCGTGCGCTGGGCGTTCGGCGATCGCGTCTGCGCCCTGCTGGGCGGCGGGGGCTATGCCGACATGGCCGTCGTCGATGCCCGACACGCCCTGCCGGTTCCTGTCGACCTGGACTTCATTCAGGCAGCCGCCCTGCCCGAGACGGTTTGCACCGTCTTCGCCAATGTCTTCGAGGCCGGCGACCTGAAGGCCGGCGAGACCCTGCTGATCCACGGCGCCACCAGCGGCATCGGGGTGACGGCGATCCAGATGGCCAAGGCGGCCGGAGCGCGGGTGGTGGCCACGTCGCGGGGGGAGCAGAAGGCCGCAGCGGCGCGGGCCCTGGGCGCCGACCTCAGCCTGGACGCGCGCAAGGACGACATGGTGAGCGCGATCACCGACTTCGGCGGCGTCGATGTGGTGCTGGACATGGTCGGAGCGGATTATGCCGCCCTCAATCTGACGGCCCTGAAGCCGTTTGGCAGGTGGGTGGTGATCGCGACCCTGTCGGGATCGACGGCCCAGATCGACCTGGGCCGCGTGATGATGAAGCGGATCGTACTGACCGGCTCGACGCTGCGCGCCCGACCCGCCGACGAAAAGGCGCGGCTGATCGCGGCTGTGCAGGCCAAAGCCTGGCCTTGGATCAGGAGCGGCGCCGTTCGCCCACCCGTCGAGGCGACCTTCCCCCTTGAACAGGCCGCCGCCGCCCACCTCAGGCTCGAGGCGGGCGACCACGTCGGCAAGATCGTGCTGACGACGACCTGAAGTCTACCAGCGACCGCCGCCGCGACGCACCGGCCGCAGCGACGATATCCGGTCGTTCATGCCCCAGCGCGCCAGATTCCGCACGTCGTCGCGGAAGGTCTGGCACTGGCCGCGATAGTGGGAGTCCGTGCAGGCCTCCCATTCGCCGCGGAACCGCATAGAGCTGATGACATCATTGAAGCCGGTGTTGCTCAGGTTCGGGACGTCGCCCTCGAACCGGGACGACGCGCTCCGGAAATCGGCGTCGCGGTAGACCGTAATGGAGTCACGCCCACCCCCGTTTCCGCCGCCATCGCCGCCATTGCCGCCGCCGCCGCCATTACCCGGCCGATCTTCGTAGGTTCCCCGGAAGGGGCCGCAGACCAGCAGGCCGTCGTCATTGCGAATTTCGTAATCCGCGCAACGGTTCAGCGCGATGGAGGTCTCGCGCAGCCGACCGTTGCGGTTGCGGCAATCGGCGTACAGCCGACCCCGATGGACGTATTCGCCGCCGCAGCTTTGGCGATAGTCGCCGCGCGGTGCGCCTTGGGGCGTGATGTCCTGCGCGGCCGGCGCCGCGCCGGAGAAAACTGCCATGGCGGCAAGAACTTCGATAAACATGGGTCCCTCCCAAAGAAGTCACTGAACGCGGAATGCGTCTCGGGAACCCATGTTCAACAGCCACGATGAACCGTAGCTGTATGCCGATGTCGGCTTTCGTTTTCTTTTCCGGCGAATGGGACTATATCGGCATCATCAGCGCCCGGCCGAAAGGTCGGGCGCCGTTGTATCCGGAACCCGCCAGACCCCCGTCGGGGCGGTCCCAACACAGAAGCGAAGACGCCCATGACCGACATCCTGATGCCCAAGGCCACTGCGGTCTGGCTGGTCGACAACACCTCTCTGACCTTCGATCAGATCGCCGATTTCTGCGGCTTGCATCCGCTGGAAGTGCGCGGCATCGCCGACGGCGACGTGGCCCGCGACATTCGCGGCGCCGACCCGCTGGTCAATGGCCAGCTGACCCGCGAAGAGCTGGACAAGGCCCAGAACGACGACGCCTACCGCATGCAGGCCGTCGTCAGCCGCCATGCCGATCTGATGAAGGCGCACAAGCCGGCCCCGAAATACACGCCGGTCTCGCGTCGTCAGGACCGCCCGGACGCCATCTCCTGGTTCGTTCGCAACCACCCCGAGGTGACCGACGCCCAGATCGCCAAGCTACTGGGCACGACCAAATCGACCATCGAGAGCGTGCGCAACCGCACCCACTGGAACAGCGCCAACATCAAGCCGGTCGATCCGGTGACCCTGGGCCTGGTCGGCCAGCTGGCCTTGGACGAATTGGTCCGCACGGCCGCCGACAAGAAGGCCAGGGACGACGCCAAGAAGGGTGGTGCCACCATCCAGCCCGTCGCCACGCCGGTTGAGCCCGCCGAGCCCGAGTTCGTCCCCGAGGCCCGCGAACGCCGCAGCGCCGAACCGACCGCGGCTTCGGTCTTCGGCAAGAAAGACTGAATTCTCCTCGCCGCGCGAAGCGGTGGGGCGGAGACGCGAAAACGGCCCCGGGATCGCTCCCGGGGCCGTTGTTTCATTTCGGAGGTCGCTCGCTAGAGCCTGATCGGTTGAGGAGGAATCGCTTCGCGATTCCGCCGATGCCATGAATCAGGCTCCCGATTTATGCTGGAGCGAAATCTGGGTTTGGGCGCATTCGCGGCCAAACCGATTTCGCTCTAGCCTGCGCGCGCCTCCAGACTGGTGATCTGTTCCTTGAGCCGGAGCTTGCGTTGCTTGAGCTCTCTGACGTGAAGCGAGTCCACGGCCGGGTGGGTCAATTCGCGCTGGATGGTCTTGTCCAGGTTGCGGTGACGGTTTCCCAGTTCGCGGATACGAGCTTCGATGGTCATGGCTTGCGCCTCCATGTCTAAGGGACCACTAGAGTGAGCACCCGGCTTGACCGCCTGTAGAATCACTTTCTGGTGAGCCGATCGGCCATCAGAACCGATCAACCTGGAGCCCGAATTGGTCGAAGATGTGAACGGAGCCGTACGGAACCCGGCCCCTTCGACCCCAAACCGCCTCGTCGTCGGAATTTCCGGAGCGTCTGGCGTGACTTACGGCGTGCGCGCGCTGGATGCCCTGCGTGAGCTCGGGGTCGAAAGCCATCTGGTCGTGACACGGGCGGCCCTGCTGACCCTGTCACAGGAGACGGATCTCACGCCCGACGAACTGCTGGGCCGGGCCGATGTGGTGCATCGTCTGAACGACGTCGGTGCCACCATCGCCTCGGGGTCGTTCCGGACCCTGGGCATGATCGTCGCCCCCTGTTCGGTCCGGACCATGAGCGAGATTGCCACCGGCGTGACCTCGACCCTGCTGACCCGTGCCGCCGACGTCATGCTGAAGGAACGGCGGCCACTGGTGCTGATGGTGCGCGAGACGCCGCTGCATCTGGGCCACCTTCGGACCCTGACGGCCCTGTCCGAAATGGGCGCCGTCATCGCGCCGCCCCTGCCCGCCTTCTACGCCAGGCCCGCCTCCATCGCCGAGATGGTCGACCAGTCGGTCGGGCGTGCGCTCGACCTGTTCGGCCTGGACTGGGCCGCCGTCCGCCGCTGGGACGGCCTGAAGGGACCAGTCGCCGAATGACGCTGTGGGACTGGGTCGTCAGGGCCTATTCCGCCGACGGCGTGGCGGAGACCTGTCTAGAGCTTCAGGACTCGGCGGGCCAGAACGTGCCGTTGCTGTTGTGGGCGGCGTGGACTGCGGCGACGGGTCGCGATCTGGACGCCGACGCGAGGGCGGATGCCTGCGACATGGCCCGTGCCTGGGATGACTCGGCCGTTGCACCTTTGAGGGCGGTCCGTCGCGCGCTCAAGGCCCGCATTCCGGATCTGGAAGACGCCGCGCGAGAAGCCATCCGGGCGCAGGTGAAAGCCGTCGAACTGGATGCGGAACGGCGGTTGTTGGCGGCGCTGGAGGCTCTGACGCGCGCCGAGTCAGGCCCGCCTCGCTCCATGCTGGACGCCATGGTGGCCGTAGCGCGCGTCTGGTCGCCGAAGACGCCGCGTCCCGGCCTGATGCGGCTCGCCGAACGGCTTCCGGCATGAGCCGACGCAAGCTATAAGCGCGCCTCGCCGGGGACTGCCATGAACGACGACGAGCCCTTTGTGTCGGACGAAGTTCAGGCGCTTCGCACGCGCCTGAAGGCCTTGCGCCTTGAACATGCCGACCTGGACGCCTCGATCGACGCCTTGGGCCATATGCCTATTCCGGATCAGCTGATGATCGCTCGGATGAAGCGAAAGAAGCTTCTGCTACGCGACGAGATCACCAGGATCGAAGACCGCATCCTGCCCGACATCATCGCCTGAACGCCGGACTCACCGCCTCCTCTTGCGCACCCGCATGGCCGCGTCGGCCTCGGCCAGCCAGACTTCGGGGTCGGAGTGACCGTTGAAGGCGCGCACGCCGAATGATCCGCCCAAAGTCGCGGTCCGGCCGTTCCAGGTGAACGTCTCGGCCGCGAGCGCTTCGGCCAGGCGGCTGGCCTTGTCGCGACCGCCATTCAGACCCGCGTTTAGCATCAACAATCCGAATTCGTCTCCGCCCAGACGCCCGACGGCGTCCGATTCGCGCAGATTGTCCGCCAGAAGGTTGGCGATATGCACGAGAGCCGCGTCTCCCGCCGCGTGACCGAGCGTGTCGTTGACGCTCTTGAAGCCGTCGAGGTCGAGATAAAGCAACACCGCGGGCGTGCCGTGGCGCTGGGAGAAGGCCATGGCGCTCTTCATCGCGGCGATGAAGCCGCGCCGGTTCAGGACGTTCGTCAGCACGTCGTGATCGGCCGCCGCCTCGGCCAATTCGGCGCGCAGGCGCAAGGCCTCGATCTCGGCGCGCATCCGCTCGATCTCGGAGTAAGGGTCAATGACGACGGCATCGGTCACGAGAGAAGTGGGCTCCCCAGCCGGCGACTCAACACGTCCGGCGCCCGCTGAGCGTAGCGCGCTCGGTTGCGGGCGCAACGCGAGTCCTGTATCGCGCCGCTTTCCTGCGAAAGGCGCATCCATGGCGACTCAGACACCGCCCGTGGCGATCATCATGGGCAGCCGGTCCGACTGGCCCACCATGAAACACGCCGCCGACGCCCTGGATCGCCTGGGCGTGGCGTGGGACGCCAAGGTCATCAGCGCCCACCGCACCCCCAAACGCCTGTTCGACTTCGCCACCGGGGCCAGGGCGGCGGGCTACAAGGTCGTCATCGCCGGAGCGGGCGGCGCGGCCCACCTGCCGGGCATGGCCGCGTCCATGACCGAGTTGCCGGTGCTCGGCGTGCCGGTGGAATCGAAATCGCTCAAGGGCATGGACAGCCTTCTGTCGATCGCCCAGATGCCCGGCGGGATTCCGGTCGCGACCCTGGCCATCGGCGAGCCGGGGGCCAGGAACGCTGGCATACTGGCCGCGCAAATCCTGGCGCTGTCGGACGAGGTCCTGGCCGGACGGCTGGTCGCCTTCCGCGAGGCGCAGACCGAGGCCGTCCACGAAACAGTCGAGGACTGAGTGACGTCTCCCCTGCCACCAGGTTCGACTCTCGGCATTCTCGGCGGCGGTCAGTTGGGCCGGATGCTCAGTCAGGCGGCGTCGCGCCTCGGCTTCAACGTCGTCATCCTCGATCCGAAAGAGAACAGCCCCGCCGGACGCGTCTCGCAGGGCCAGATCATCGCGGCCTATGACGACCCCACGGCCCTGTCGGTGCTGGGCCAGACCTGTCAGGCCGTGACCTTCGAATTCGAGAATGTGCCCGCCTCCTCGGTGCAGGCGCTGATCGAGGGCGGCGCGTCGGTGTCGCCCGGTCCCGGGGCGCTGGCCGTGGCGCAGGATCGCGTTGACGAAAAGACCTTCCTCAACGGGGTCGGTGCCACCACGGTGGATTTCGCGCCGGTGGACGGGCTGGACGACCTGCTGGCGGCGCTTCAACGCCTCGGCAGCCCCGCCTTGTTGAAGACCCGCCGCGAAGGCTACGACGGCAAGGGTCAGATCTGGGTCCGCTCGGCCGCGATGGCCGCCGACGCCTGGCACGCCATCGGCCGGCGTCCCGCCATTCTCGAGGCCAGGGCCGATTTCAGGCGCGAACTGTCGGTCATCGCGGCACGGGGTCGCGACGGCGCGATCGCCGTCTATCCGCTCGGCGAGAACATCCATGCCGACGGGGTCCTGAAGACGACCCTCGCGCCCGCCCACGTCGACGCCGGGACGCAGGCGCGGGCGACGGCCATCGCGGAAGCGATCCTGAACGGCCTCGACTATGTCGGCGTACTGGGAGTCGAGCTGTTCGACCTCGGGCCAGATGTCGATGAGGGGGCCCGGCTGTTGGTCAACGAGATCGCGCCGCGCGTCCACAACACCGGCCACTGGACCCAGGACGGCTGCGTCTGCGACCAGTTCGAACAGCATATCCGCGCCATCGCCGGCTGGCCGCTGGGCCCGACGACCGCGCATTTCCGGGTCGAGATGACCAACCTGCTGGGCGACGAGGTCGAGCAGTGGTCGAAACTGTCTGGAAAATCCGACGCCCGCCTGCACCTCTACGGCAAGGCCGAGGCGCGCCCGGGCCGCAAGATGGGCCATGTGAACCGGGTGAAGCCGCTCTAGGCTC
>NZ_JBDNHO010000005.1:0-44507 GCF_041688735.1 Brevundimonas sp. | reverse complement strand
TCGAGAACATGTTCGGCAGGCTCAAGGACTGGCGGCGCATCCACACCCGCTACGACCGATGCGCACACACCTTCATGTCTGCCATCACTATCGCCGCCACGGTGATCTTCTGGCTATGATCAATGAGTCCTGAGCCTAGGGCGTGGCCTTCAGCATTTCGAGCACCTCCAGACATCCGCCGATCAGGGGCCCAGCGTGTTGCCCCTGACCTCGCAGTACCCGAGGGCCAGTTGAATGGGTGCGCCGGCGGTGCCGAGACTGGAGTTCCCTGGCAGACCAGTCCAGATGTTCGTCGGTCCAACCCTCGGCGGCCCACAGCAGGTTGAAGGGTTCAGCGCTCATCACGGCGGCTCGGAAGCCCCGCTCGGTCGTGGGGCTGATCCCGCCGTTCTCGGCGAAGCCCGACATAACGGAAGGCCCATAGTAGGATCGCAATCCCGCCTTAAGGCAGGCGAAATGCAGGGCGGTCGTGTCTGAATAGCCGAGCATGACCTTGGGGTTGGCGGCGATCACGTCCAGGCGCAGGAAGGGCTCAAGGCGCACAGCGTCGTCGCCGCCGATCGCCGCCACGATGCCATTGACCTCGGGGTCGGCGAAGGCGGCCATCAGGTCGCCCGCACGCGCCTGCGGGTTGGCTGCCAGCCAATCCGGATCTGCGCGCATGCCGGGCGTCTCGCGGATCACGAAGCCGAAGCGGTCACGAAGGATCTTGAGACCTGCGTCCAGACGGTACGGGAAGCGCGCCGCTCCGCCCCAGCTCGGGCTGACGACAGCGACTGTGTCGCCCGGGGCGAGCGACTTGGGGATGGCGAGGGACTGAAGCCGTTTCATACGTTGAAGATACAGGATAACCAAGGGGACGAAACCATGCGCGGAAAAGGGCGCATTGTGGTCCGGAAGGCAGGAGACGCCATGACTTTCATCCTGACCTCTGACGATTTCTGCGACGGCGAGACCCTGCCGGACGAGCTGGTCTACGACCACGGCAACCGCTCGCCACACCTGAAATGGTCGGGTGCGCCCGAGGGCACCAAGAGTTTCGCCATCACCTGTTTCGATCCTGACGCGCCGACCGGGTCGGGTTTCTGGCACTGGACCGTGGCCAATATCCCCGCCGACGTAGCCGAACTGGCAGAGGGGGCCTCGCCCTCCGGCCTGCCCAAGGGCGCGGTCGAAGGCCGCACCGACTTCGGCGAGCCCGGGTTTGGAGGCACCGCCCCGCCGCAGGGCCACGGACCGCACCGCTATGTCTTCACCCTCTTCGCGGTCGACACGGCGGCGTTGCCCGTCACGCCCGACAACTCAGGGGCCGTGTTCGGCTTCAACCTGCATTTTCGCACCTTGGCCAAGGCGTCGATCACGGCGACCTATGAGACCCGGGGCTGACAGGCTCAGTCACCCTTGGCCTTTTTGCCAAGCTGTGATGCGATGACCGTCGACAGCGAGGACGCGATGGCCCCGCCGAGAAGGAACGGCAGGCTGGGCGCATCCGAAGCCCACATGAGGTAGATGCCGTACAGGATGCTGATCACGGCGATCGCCTGCATGATGAGCACGAGGGTCTTCACCGGCGCGGGACTCGGCGTCTTGGCCATGGGGTTCGCTCCGCTGCCATGACGACCAAGCTTGTTGTGAAGACCCGCGTCATTCAGGCCGCAACAGGCGCGCCGCTGACATCGTCTCCGAACCCTGCTAAACGCCCGCGCCATGAGCGCTGCCGTCATCGTCTTCCCGGGTTCCAACTGCGACCGCGACTGCAAGGTCGCCGTCGAACGCACCACCGGCGAGCGGGTCGAGATGGTCTGGCATCAGGAGGCGGCGCTGCCGTCGGGGCTGGACCTCATCGTGCTGCCGGGCGGCTTTTCCTATGGCGACTATCTGCGCTGCGGGGCCATGGCGGCGCAGTCGCCGATCATGCAGGCGGTCAAGAAGGCCGCCGACGACGGCGTGGCGGTGCTGGGCATCTGCAACGGCTTCCAGATCCTGTGCGAAGCCGGCATGCTGCCGGGAGCCCTGTTGCGCAACGCGGGGCTCAAATACGTCTGCAAGCCGATCAGCCTGACCGTCGCCAACGGCCAGACCCGCTTCACCGCGGGCTATCAGGGTCAGGGCGAAGTCGTCATGACCCAGGGCAACGGCGACGGAAACTATTTCGCGGACGCCGAGACCCTGGCCCGGATCGAGGGTGAGGGCCAAGTGGTGTTCCGCTATGTCGACAACCCCAACGGCTCGGTTGCGGACATCGCCGGCCTCCAGAATGAGCGCGGAAACGTGCTGGGCATGATGCCCCATCCGGATCGGGCGTTCGAAGCCGAACTGGGGTCCGCCGACGGTGCGACCCTGTTCCGCAGCGTGATGGCCGCGGCCTAGGCCTTTTTGACCGGCCCCTCGGCACCATCCGCGTTGTTGCCCGCGACCTGATCCAGACCATCCTTGTCGTCCTCGGCCGCCCCGACGTGGGCATCCTCGTCATCGCGGGACTGGACATCGCCCGGATCGCGCTGAGCCCGGAGTTCGCGGGCTCCAACACCCAGACCCTGTTCGCGGCCGCGGGTGGCGTCGACCTCATTGGTTTCGAAACGGGCGTCTTCGTCGGGGCGGTTCGGATTGTCGGCCATGAGGCGCTCCTGTGAGTTACGCGGGGAGAACCGCAGCGATGGGTCGCGGTTCCGCCGGGCCGCAAATGTGAACCTTCACCGTCGCCGAACGTAACTTACCTTGCCGCCGCCCCTGGAGCCGTCATGTCGTCCATAGTCCGCCCTAGTCCACAGCAAATGACACGCCGGTTGATCGTGATCGGAACCGCCGCATTCGCGGTTCTGGCGGGGGCCATTCAAGGATTTGCAAATCCCGGCCAGTCGCCCGCCGAATTCTCTGCTGACAGCGACGCAACGCTGAAAGTCGCCTCCTACGCCTTCTCGATCTGGGGGCCGATCTATCTGGGGCTGCTCGTCTACGCCGTTCGACAGGCGCTCCCGCAGACGGGAGAAAGCGACACGATCAACCGCTTCGGCGTGCCTTCCGCGCTGGCCTTCGTCGGCATAGGCACATGGCTTTTCGCAGCCGCTTTCGATTGGGAACTCGCGACCATCGTGCTGATCTTCGGGTCTCTGGCCGTGCTGCTTATTCCCTTGCTGGCCAACGCCGGATCGATCCGGGCCTTGCCTGGAAAGGACCGCGACCGCTGGATGACCGTCTGGCCCCTCAGTCTGCTGGCGGGGTGGCTGAGCATCGCCGCGCCAGTGAACCTTCTGACGGTGGCGACCGGAAACGGCGACCTGCCGCCGATTCTCGCGCCGACGGTCTGGGCCATGCTGGCCATCGTCGTGGTGGTTCTGGTGGCGCTGTTCGTGACGCGGCAGCTTCGCATCATCGCCTTCGCCCTGCCCGTGGCCTGGGGTCTGCTGGGCGTCTTCGTGGCCGAGCAGGAGAGGGGCAATCAGATGCTGTCGATGTTCGCCCTCGCCGCATCCGTGGCCACGGTCGTCAGCGCCTTGATCCTGGCTTTCCGCCTGCGTCCCGAAGGCGGACGACGCGTGACGCGCGATCAGACGCAAGGCGAGGCTGACACGACTTCCTCTAACGGCTAGAAGGCGCGCCCATGAGCGCTCCGCAGAAGACCATGGCTGAACTGGCCGCCGACTATGGCCTGGCCCCGAACGAGTATCAGGTCGTCCTCGACCGGCTGGGCCGCGAGCCAAACCACGTCGAACTGGGCGTCTTCTCGGTGATGTGGTCCGAGCACTGCTCGTACAAGTCGTCGAAGATACACCTCGGCAAATTCCCGACCACGGGCCCGCGCGTCATCTGCGGACCGGGCGAGAACGCCGGGGTCATCGACATCGACGACGGCGACGCCTGCATCTTCAAGATGGAGAGCCACAACCATCCCAGCTTCATCGAGCCCTATCAGGGCGCGGCGACCGGCGTGGGGGGCATCATGCGCGACGTCTTCACCATGGGCGCGCGTCCCGTGGCCTTGCTGAACGCCCTGCGCTTCGGCGATCCGTCGCACGCGAAGACCCGGCGGCTGGTCAAGGGCGTGGTCTCGGGCATCGGCGGCTACGGCAACTGCGTCGGGGTGCCGACCGTGGCGGGCGAGACCAATTTCCACAGGGGCTACAACGGCAACATCCTGGTCAACGCCATGTGCGTGGGCGTGGCCAGGGCCGACAGCCTGTTCTATTCGGCCGCCCCCGCGCCGGGCCTTAGCGTGGTCTATTTCGGATCGAAGACGGGCCGCGACGGCATCCACGGCGCGACCATGGCGAGCGCGGAGTTCGACGAGGATTCGGACGAGAAACGCCCCACGGTCCAGGTCGGCGACCCCTTCGCAGAGAAGCTGCTGATCGAGGCGACGCTGGAGCTGATGGCCTCAGGGGCCGTGGCGGCGATTCAGGACATGGGTGCGGCGGGCCTGACCAGCTCCTCTGTGGAAATGGCCGGCAAGGGCGGCGTGGGCGTCGAGCTGAACATGGACATGGTGCCCCAGCGCGAAGACGGCATGACCGCCTATGAGATGATGTTGTCAGAGAGCCAGGAGCGAATGCTGGCCGTCCTGAAACCCGGCCGCGAGGAAGACGGCCGCCGCATCTTCAAGAAGTGGGGCCTCGACGCCGCCGTCATCGGCGTGACCACCGACACCGGCCGTCTGGTGCTGAAGCATCGTGGCGAAACCGTCTGCGACGTGCCGCTGGCCCCGCTGTTCGACGACGCGCCGATGTACGACCGGCCTTGGGTCCAGCCCGCGCTTCAGCCGCGTCTCGCCCCCGCCGACGTGCCGGCGCCGGACAGCTGGGTCGATGCGGTGATCAAGGTGGTGTGCTGTCCGGACATGGCGTCCAAGCGCTGGATCTGGGAGCAGTACGACCGCCACGTGATGGCCGACACCCTGCACGACTCGGCCACTGCCGCCGACGCCGGCGTGGTGCGGGTGCATGGCACAGACAAGGGTCTGGCCATGACCTCGGACTGCACGCCACGGTATGTGCTGGCCGATCCCTATGAAGGCGGCAAACAGGCCGTGGCCGAAGCCTGGCGCAACCTGACCGCCGTCGGCAGCCGGCCCATCGCCATCACCGACAACCTCAATTTCGGCAACCCGCAGCGGCCCGAGATCATGGGCCAGATCGTGCGCGCCATCGACGGCATGGCCGAGGCCTGCCGGGTGCTGGATTTCCCGGTCGTGAGTGGCAACGTCAGCCTCTATAACGAGACCAACGGCGCGGCCATTCCGCCAACTCCGACGGTCGGGGGGGTAGGCCTGTTGACCAACTATGACGTCGTCGTCGACTTTGGCGGCATGGTCGAGGGCGATTTGCTGGTGCTGATCGGCGAGACGGTCGGCGAGCTGGGCTCGTCCCTCTATCTGCGCGAAGTGCTGGGCCGCGAGGACGGGGCGCCGCCGCCGGTCCATCTGGCCCTGGAGCGCAAGACCGGCGACTTCGTGCGCGGCCTGATCGAGGCTGGCGACCTGACCTGCGTCCACGACCTGTCGGACGGCGGCCTGATCGGGGCGGCGGCGGACATGGCGCTGGCGTCTGACGTCGGTGTTGAACTGGACGCCACCAGCGAAACCCACGGCCACATCTTCCTGTTCGGCGAGGACCAGGCCCGCTATCTGGTCGCCGTGTCCGATGCGACCAGCATTATAGCTGCGGCGCAAAAGGCCGGGGTTCACGCCTCGGTTGTCGGCCGCGCCGTGGGCCGCGACCTTTCGTCCGGCGACCTGTTCCGGCTTCCGCTGGACCACCTGCGCGAGATGCATGAAAGCTGGATGCCGACCTGGATCGAAGGAAACGTCTGATGCGCCACGCCCTGATCGCCCTCCCCGCCCTCGCCCTGTTGCTGGCTGCCTGCGAAGGCGGTGGCGACCCCGTCAATCAGGCGATGCGCGACGCCTCGTCCGAACGACAGGCCGCAACGGTGCAGGACGGCGCGGTGTCGAGTCCGGACCACGCCGACATGGGTCATGGCGCGTCGGCGACGGCGGGCGATCAGGCCTTCGCGGCCTCGGAAGCCTCCATGCACGCGGGCATGTCGGCCGCGTCGGGAGCCACCGTCGATCAGGCCTATATCGCCAAGATGATTGCCCACCACCAGGGCGCTGTGGCGATGGCCGACGTCGCGCTGTCAGAGTCGAAAGACCCCGAGGTTCGTCGCATGGCTGAAGGGGTCAAGGCCGCCCAGACCCAGGAGATCGCCGAGATGCGGGCGTGGCGACCCGCGGCGGCGGCGGACTGAGGACGAGGCGGGGCGATGACGGACACCCTCTCGCCCCCGCCTTTCCGCCCCTGGACACCGCCGCGCCGCGACCGCCCAATGCCGCTTGTGTCCTTCCTGTGGCAGAGCTGGCGCGATCCGCTGCAGACATGGTCGCGGCGGCATTTCGAGGAACCTCAGCAGTTCGGCCAAGGGCCGCTCGGCGCTGTCATCGTCGTCAGCCACCCTGAAGGCGTACGTCGGGTCCTGACCGAGAACGCCGCCAACTATGAAAAGGGGGCGTTGCAGCGCCGCGTGCTGGGGCCGCTCTTGTCCGACGGCCTGTTGCTGACCGAGGGTGAAGTCTGGCGCCGCGCCCGTCGCATCCTCGCCCCGCTGTTCACCCCCGCCCGCACCGTCGCGCTGAGCGGGCGGATGGCGGAGGTGTGCCGCGCAAGGGTCGAGGGGTGGCGACTGTCGACGGCCCCACGCGTGCTGAACATCGACACCGAGATGTCCGGCCTGACCTTCGACATCCTGTCCGCCACGCTCTTTTCAGATGACTTGGGCGGCGAGGCCGAAGGGTTCGAGCGGGCGCTCAACCGCTATCTGTCGGTCGGGGCGCGGATCGATCCGCTGGACGTCCTGGATGCGCCGAACTGGGTACCGCGCCTCGGTCGCTTGGCCAGTTTCCGCTCGGCGCGATTCTTCGAACAGAGCGTGGCGAGACTGGTGAAGACGCGCCGCGCTCGCATGGATGCCGGCGACACGCTGCCGGCGGACCTGCTCAGCGCCCTTCTGACGGCGCGGGACGAGGACGCACGGGAGCCTGGCGCCGGCGGGCTGAACGACCGCGAGGTGGCGGCCAACATTCTCACCTTCATCCTCGCCGGACACGAAACCACGGCCCGGACGCTGGGCTGGGCGCTGCACCTGATCTCGCGCGCGCCCGAGGTGGCCGACCGCCTGAAGGCCGAGGCTGACGCCTTCGATCCGACCCACGCCGGCTGGGCCGACAGACTGCCATGGACGAAGGCAGTGATCGAGGAGGCGATGCGCCTGTTCCCACCCGCCCCAACCCTGGCTCGCATCGCTCTGGCGCCCGACGAGATCGGCGGGCAAGTCATCCCGGCCGGCACGACGGTGATCATCTCGCCGTGGGTGCTGCACCGGCACGAGCGCCTGTGGGACGACCCCGCCGCCTTCCGCCCTGAACGTTTCCTGCCCGCGAACCGCAAGACGATCGACCGTTACGCCTACATCCCGTTCAGCGCGGGCCCTCGCGTCTGTATCGGCGCCGCCTTCGCCCTGCAGGAGGCGACCATCGCCCTGGCCACCATTCTGGGCGCCGCCGACGTCGAGGCCATCACCACCGTGGAGCCTCGCCCCGTCCACCAGATCACCCTGCGCAGTGCCCGGCCGATCCGGCTGAAGTTGAGGCGACGCAAGACCGCGTGACGGCTGTCACATTTCCGGGCTAGTTCGGGCGCTCATTCTGGAGAAGCCCGATGCGCGCATTCGAGTCCCTGTCCCGTCGCGGGCTGCTTTTGAGTCTGGGCGCGGGCGGTGCCGTCATCGGCACAGGCAGACAGGCGCTGGCCGATCCGGTCTTCGCCGAATACCCTTTCCAGCTTGGCATCGCCGCCGGGGACCCTTCGTCCGACGGCTTCGTGATCTGGACCCGTCTGGCCCCCCGGCCGCTCGAGATTGGCAACGGCATGCCGTCGGCGCCAATGCCGGTGAAATGGGAAGTCGCGACCAGTCCGGGCTTCGGGACCATCGCCCGCTCCGGCGAGGTGATCGCCCGGCCCGAACTGGCCCATGCCGTCCACGTCGAGGTCGGGGGGCTGGAGCCGAACCGCGAATATTTCTATCGCTTCATCGCCGGTCGCGAACGCACCGCCACGGGCCGGGCGAAGACCGCCCCGGCGGCCGGCGCGGCCACGGCACAGGCCCGCTTCGGCGTGGTGGGCTGCCAAGCCTATGAGCAGGGCTTCTACACCGCCCACCGCAAGGCGGCCGAGGAACGGCTCGACTTCATCTACTGCTATGGCGACTACATCTACGAGGGGCGCGGCAACCGCACCTTCAACGGTCCGGCCGGCACGTCGGAGAATGCGCGCCAGCACATTGGTGGCGAGATCTATGCGCTGGAGGCGTACCGCCGCCGCTACGCCCAGTACAAGATGGATACCGACCTTCAGGCCAGCCACGCCTCGACCGCCTGGTACGTGACCTGGGACGACCACGAGATCGACAACAACTGGGTCTCCGCCCTGGATCAGGACGGCACGCCGCCCGAGATCTTCATGCTGCGCCAGCAGGCGGCGATGCAGGCCTTCTACGAGCATATGCCCATGCGCCGCTCGGCCTTCCCGCGCGGCTCGGCGACCCAGCTGTATCGCCACGCCGCCTGGGGCGACCTTCTGGACCTGAACCTGCTGGATACGCGCCAGTACCGCACGAACCAGCCATGCGACGACGCCTGGGCGTCGACCTGCGCCGGCGTCTCGGCCGCCGACGCCCAAGTCCTGGGTCAGGCGCAGGAGGCCTGGCTGTACCAGAACCTGGACCGCAGCCGCGCCCACTGGAAGGTGCTGGCCCAGCAGATCATGGTCATGGACCTGGATCGCAAGGAAGGCCCCGATCTGGGCTACAACCTGGACACCTGGGCCGGATACGGCATCCCCCGCGCGCGTCTGCTGCGCCGGCTGAAGGATCGCCGGATCGGCAACACCATCGTCCTGACCGGCGACGAGCATCAGAACTATGCGGGTGAGCTGCACATCGACGGCCGCAATCCCGAGGGCGCGCCCATCGCCTCGGAGTTCGTCACCACCTCGATCAGCTCGTCGGGTAACGGACAGGATCAACGGGCCGATGGCCGCCGCATCCAGGCCGACAATCCGTTCCTGAAGTTCAACAACGCCCAGCGCGGCTACGTCGTCTGCGACGTGACGCCCGAGCGCTGGCAGACCGAGTTCAAGGTGCTGGACAAGGTCTCGGAGCGCGGCGGCACGTTGACCACGCGCGCGAAATTTGCGGTGGCCAGCGGCGACGCACGGGTGGTGGCAGCCTGATCCTCAGCGACCGGGCGCGATGCGACCGTTACGCGGGTCAGCCGATGACGGGCACCGCCTGGCTCAACCGCCCGCCGACCCGGATCGGCTCCACCCGCGTGGCCAACCCGGTCTTGTCGTCGGTCTCGACATAGACACCGCAGATCGTCGCCGGCCCGTGCGCCGGGACGTAACGCCCGCCCGACAGCCGGGTGGTGAAGCGCCGCAGCGGCTCTTCCTTCTCGTTGCCGATGACGCTGTCATAGTCGCAGCAGCCGCCGGCGTCGGTCTGATAGGCCGTACCGCCGGGCAGAATCTGGCAGTCGGCGGTGGGCACATGGGTGTGGGTGCCGACGACCAGCGAGGCGCGGCCGTCGCAGAAATGGCCCATGGCCATTTTCTCGGACGTGGCCTCGCAGTGCATGTCGACGATGACGGCGTCGGCGGCCACGCCCAACGGACAGGCGGCCAGCTCCTTTTCGACCGCGCTGAATGGGCAGTCCATCGAGTCCATGTGGATGCGGCCCAGGACGTTCATAACCAGCACCGTCTTGCCCGATTGGGTCTCGAACAGATTGGCGCCCGCACCGGGGGCGTCCATTAATCGCGGGTAGTTGGCCGGCCGGATCAGGCGCGGCTCGCGCACGATATAGGTCAGGGCCTCGCGCTGGTCCCAGCTGTGATTGCCGAGCGTCAGGCAGTCGGCCCCGGCCATGAACAGCTCGCGTGCGGTGTTCTCGGTGATGCCGAACCCGCCGGCGGCGTTCTCGGCGTTGACCACCACGAAATCGAGCTTCAGGTCGCGCTTCAGGCCGGGCAGGTGGTCGCTCAGGCCGTCGCGTCCGGACTTGCCGACGACATCACCGAAAAAAGCCAGTCTCATGCGAAGGGTCTATAGCCGGTCTCGGTCAGAACGCCATGCAGCCGGATGTCATGTGCCTCGACCGGCAGATGCTCGACCTCCTGACCGGCGTAGGCGAAGCCGATGCGCGTGACGTTCGGCCGCGCCGCGAAGGTCCGGTCATAATAGCCTCCGCCCTGGCCCAGCCGCCTGCCCACAGCGTCGAACGCCAGCAGCGGTGCGAGGATCAGATCGGGGTCGATGATCTCAGCCAGCGGGAAGGGGGCGGGCACGCCGGCCTCGTCCAGTTCCAGCGGCTCGCCGGGCGACCAGCGGCGGAATACCATTGGCGCATCCCGCGCGATCACCACCGGCAGACACAACTCGCGCCCAGCCCGGCTGAGGGCCAATGACAGGAAGTCCGCGCCCAGTTCGGAGCCGATGGCGCGATAGACGGCGATGATCCGCCCCGGCGGCAGGGCGTCGGCCTGGTCGGCGGCGCGCGCGGCCGCGCCTGCGTCGAGGCCAGCCAGACGCTTGCGCGTGGCTCGCATGGTCGCCCGGAGTGCGCGCTTGTCGATCATGGGAGACGCCCGGGCCGCGTCGAACACGCCGGCCAGCCGTAGCGCGCACGCCGACCGCGCTCAAGCCGCGAGCGACCGCGCCGCGACCCTCCGGTCAAGCCGGAGGGTGACGATAGGCCCGGTCCGCGCTCAGGCAGCGAGCCGCGGCGCGGCGAGCGGTAGCGCAAAGGAGGAAGAGGGTGGCGGCGCCGCAAGAACCGTGAAGGGCGTTTAAATCCTCTCGACCTGGGTAGCCAGGTGGGCGCCGTGTGCCCAGGCCCACGGGCCTGATCAGGGACAGCTCCCTTCGAGTGAATTAAGGTCGCGAGGAAATGTTGCCTTCGACGAGGGCCGCAGCAGGACCCGCCGTGTAGCAAGATAGTCCTTCCGCCGGGGCGTAACAATGGCCGTGTCGTTTCCTCCTCATCGCTGCGCGACAAGAAGGAGGCTCAGAAACCCTGGGCGATCTTTTCCAGCCGGGCGGCGACGGCGTTCAGCGCCTCGGCCACGCCGTCGCCGCCCGCCGCGGCGGACGCCGTCGGAGCGGCCCCGCCGTTCGCGCGCAACTCATGCAACTCATCGGCCAGCATCAGCCCGGCCATCAGGAACAGGCGAATGTCGCCGACGTGGCCGACCTCGCCCGCGACCTGTCGGACATGGCCATCGAATTGATTGGCCAGAATGCGGACGCGATCTTCCTGCCCGTCGGCACAGCCCACGGCATAGGGCCGGCCGTTAATTTCGACCGTCACAGTCGCCATCAGCGGCTCTCCGGTTCGGCAAGCGTGTCGCGGATCGCGTCGGCCGCGCGAGACAGGGCCTCGGCTGCGTCGCGGCCCGCAGATTCCAGTTCGTGGATGCGGACGCGGTCGGTCTCGGTGGAGGGTTCGGGCGCGAACAGGTCGTCGTCCGCGACCCGGCTGGTTGCCGTCGCCCGCGACTTGACGTCCAGCAAGCGACGCTCCAGCAACGCCAGCGCGCGGTCGACACGGTCCTTGGCGGCCGAAGCTGCGTCCATTCGGGTCAAATCCTCCAGAATCCGTATAGAACCCGCGCGCGCGCCGGGGTAAAGCGGCGCGCTTCCTTTTTTCCGCCCCCCCGACGAAAGGTCCCCCCGTGACCGACGCCAAGACCGTCTCCGAAAAGGCCTCTCCCAAGCTGATGGCGGATGCCATCCGGGTGTTGTCGATGGACGCGGTCGAGAAGGCAAAGAGCGGCCATCCGGGCATGCCGATGGGTATGGCCGACGTCGCCACGGTTCTGTTCTCCAGATTCCTGAAGTTCGACGCCAGCCGCCCAGACTGGGCCGACCGCGACCGCTTCATCCTGTCGGCCGGTCACGGCTCGATGCTGATCTACGCCCTGCTGCACCTGACCGGCTACAAGGCCGCGACCAGGGAAGAGCTGTCCAACTTCCGCCAGTGGGGCTCGAAGACTGCGGGTCACCCCGAATACGGCCATATGCCGGGCATCGAGACCACGACCGGACCGCTGGGCCAGGGCTTGGCCAATTCGATCGGTTTCGCCATGGCCGAACGCCATCTGGCCGCCCGCTTCGGCGCCGATCTGGTCGACCACCGCACTTGGGTCGTCGCGGGCGACGGCTGCCTGATGGAGGGCGTTTCGCAGGAGGCGATCGCCCTCGCCGGACGATATCAACTGAACAAGCTGACGGTGCTGTGGGATGACAACAGCATCACCATCGACGGGGCGGTGTCCCTGTCCGACGCCACCGACCAGAAGGCACGCTTCAAGGCCGCCGGTTGGGCCGTGAAGGCCATCGACGGCCACGACATGAAGGCCATTCAATCGTCCCTGCAATGGGCGACGCGGCAGAACAAGCCGACCCTTATCGCCTGCAAGACGAAGATCGGTCGCGGCGCCGCCACTATGGAAGGCAGCCACAAGACCCACGGCGCGGCCCTGGGCGCGTCCGAGATCGCCGCCACCCGTCTCGGTCTGACGTGGGCGCACGCTCCGTTCGAACTGCCCGAGGCCGTCGACAAGGCTTGGAAGAAGGTAGGCAAGCGGGGTTCGAAAGAGCGCAAGGCGTGGGAAGCCCGGCTGAACGCCTCGTCCCAGTCCGCCGACTTCACCCGCGCCATGCGGGGCGAGCTGCCCGCCGGTGCCTTCGACGCCCTGAATGCGAAGATCGCCGAACTGGTCGAGACCCAACCGGCCCAAGCCACCCGCCAGGCGTCGGGCGCGGCGCTGGACGAACTGTTCGCCGCCATCCCTGAACTGATCGGCGGTTCAGCCGACCTGACCGGCTCGAACAACACCTTCGTCAAGGGCACGCCGATCTTCGACGCGCCGACCTACGAGGGCCGCTACGTCAACTGGGGCATCCGCGAGCACGGCATGGCCGCGGCGATGAACGGCATGGCCCTGCATGGCGGGGTCATCCCCTACGGCGGGACCTTCATGGTCTTCTCGGACTACAGCCGTCCGGCGATCCGGCTTGCCGCCCTGATGGGTGTGAGGGTCATCCACGTCCTGACCCATGACAGTATCGGCCTTGGCGAGGACGGTCCGACGCACCAGCCGGTCGAGCATCTGTCTGCCCTGCGCGCCATTCCCAACCTGCTGGTGTTCCGCCCCGCAGACACGGTCGAGGCGATGGAGTGCTGGCGCCTGGCGCTGGAGCACAGGACCGCGCCCTCGGCCATGGCTCTGTCGCGCCAGAAGACGGCCGCCGTCCGGACCGCGGCCGCGACCGAAAATCTGTCGGCGCGTGGCGCCTATGAGCTGAAACCCGCCTCGGCCAAGGCGAAGGTCAGTCTGTTCGCCACGGGCACCGAGGTTCCGCTGGCGCTGCAGGCAGCCGAAACGCTGGAGGCCGAAGGCACGCCCACCCGCGTGGTCTCCGTGCCCTGTTTCGAGCTCTTCTTCCAGCAGGATGCCGCCTATCAGGCCTCGGTGATCGGTCGCGGCACCGTCCGCGTCGCCGTCGAGGCCGGAATTCAGCAGGGCTGGGAGCGATTCATCGGCGAGGACGGCGCCTTCGTCGGCATGACCGGCTTTGGCGCCAGCGCCCCGGCCGAGGTGTTGTACCGCGAGTTCGGCATCACCGCCGAGGCTGTCGTCGCGGCGGTCAAACAGAGGCTCTGAACCCGCTCCCGCCGGGCGCGGGTATGGAGAATGACGATGAAGCTCGGCACCCCCCTCTCCGACACCGCCGTCCGCGTCATGCTGCTCGGCGCCGGCGAGCTCGGCAAAGAGGTCGCGATTGAACTGCAGCGGCTGGGCGTCGAGGTCATCGCCGTCGACCGCTATCCGAACGCGCCCGCCATGCAGGTCGCCCACCGCAGCCACGTCATTCCGATGACGGACCCGCATGTCCTGGCCGGTGTCATCGCCGCCGAGATGCCGCACATCATCGTGCCCGAGATCGAGGCCATCGCCACCGACGTCCTGGCCGAGATCGAGGCGGCGGGCCATGCCATGGTCATCCCAACCGCGCGCGCTACCCGGCTAACCATGAACCGGGAAGGCATCCGTCGTCTGGCGGTCGAGGAACTGGGTCTACCCACCTCGCCCTACGCCTTCGCGACCTCCGCCTCCGAACTGGCCGAGGCCGCCGCAAAGATCGGCCTGCCGGTCTTCGTCAAGCCGGTGATGTCGTCGTCGGGCAAGGGTCAGTCAATGATTGGTTCCATCGACGAGGCAGGAACCGCATGGGCCCACGCCCAGTCCTCCGGCCGGGTCGAAACGGCGACTGTCATCGTCGAGGGCCGCATCGACTTCGATTTCGAGATCACCCTGCTGACCGTCCGCTCGATCTACGAGGGCGCGGTCCGGACCGACTTCTGCGCCCCCATCGGCCACCTCCAGGTCAAGGGCGACTATGTAGAGAGCTGGCAGCCGCAGGCCATGACGCCCGCCGCCCTGACGAGTGCTCAGGATATCGCCCGCAAGATCACGGACTCGTTAAGCGGCCTCGGCGTCTTCGGGGTCGAGCTGTTCGTGAAGGGCGATGATGTCTGGTTTTCGGAGGTCTCCCCTCGCCCGCACGACACCGGCCTGGTCACCCTGGCGACCCAGACCATGAGCGAGTTCGCCCTGCACGCCCGCGCCATCCTCGGCCTGCCGGTCGACGTGAGCCAGCGCGACATCGGCGCCAGCGCGGTCATCTACGGCGGCATGGACGCCACCGGTATCGCTTTCGAGGGCGTCGTCGAGGCGCTGTCGGTCCCGACCGCCGACCTGCGCCTGTTCGGCAAACCCGAGAGCTATGAGCGCCGTCGCATGGGCGTGGCCACGGCGCGGGGTGCGACCACGGAGGAGGCGCGAGAGCGCGCACGGCTGGCCGCTTCGTGCGTCAGACCCGTGAAGGGCTAAAGCGCAGGCGCAGCATGCGCCAGCGCCTGTTCGGCCCGGGGCATGGCCAGGGCGGCGATGGCGGCGGCCAGCGCGGGATCGCGCCCCGCCATGCGGTCCTCGGCGGACAGGGTCGCGCTCAGGTCGGGTGTGACGCCGCGCTTCTCCAGACGCACGCCGCCGGACGTGACGAAGTCGGCGCGGCTGAGGGTCAGGCGGCCGCCGTCCGGCAGGACAGAATCCTGTGAAATCAAAACGGCTCCGGCCGTGCGTTCGCCTACCACCAGAGCACGGCCCGCCTCCTGCAAGGCGGCGGGAGTCAGTTCGGCGGCGGAACGGCTCTGGCCGTCGACCAGAACGGCGACATCGTGACTGGACGGCCCCGCAAGATCGCCGCATCCCCCGGCAGTCTTGAGAACGATGCGCTGTCCGGACCGGGTCGTGCGCGTCGCCCACGCCTGGTCGGCCGGCAGGAAGCAGCTCAGCACCGCATCGGCCTCCATCAGCCGCCCGCCGGGATTGCCGCGCAGGTCGATCACGACGTCGTCGTCGGGCTTCAGATCAGCCAGTTGCTCGCCCATCCAGCGACCCAGACCCGCCTCGAACCCCTCGACGCGCAGCACCACCACGCCTTCGCGGCTGCGGTCGGAGACGAAGGCGGGCTTGGGAGCCATCACGCGCGGCGTCAGGACCAGGGCGCGCCGCTCATCCTGATCGTCGAGAATAACCAGATTGACCGGCTGACCTTCGAGCACGTCCTGCTCGGGATACCAGACGCCCGGACCGGAGGTCTCCAGGTGCCAACCCAGAAGAACGCCCGCGTCGGCGGCGGGCGAGCCCTCGCGGACCTGTTCCACCAGATACCGGCCTTCCTGCTCAGGCTTGAGCCGGAGGGTCAGGCCGATGACAGGCCGGGTGTGACGCAGGCTGGCCTGACGGCGGGCGATGGCGGGCGGCGCGGCACCGGCGTGATCGTCGTCCAGCAAGGACAGCATCTGGCGCAGGGTCCGGTACAGCGTCCGGTCGTCCGCCGCCGTCAGGGCCTGCGGCCGGTAAGTGCGACGCGCCGCGTTCCAGTCGACTCCGTGCAGGGCCGGGTCATAGTATTGCCCCCTGACCTCGCTCCAGACGCGGTCAAAGACCCGCTGGTTCATCCGCGCCCGCTCTCGCGACGGCGGCGCGGCGTTGTCGGCCGACGAACGCGTCGGGCCCACGCCGGGCTCTTGCGTGGACGCCGACGCCGGTGCCGCGACGAGCGCAAGGCTCATCGCTGCTGACGCGGTCAGTCGGAACAGGAGGCGGCGGAATGTCATGGCGACCACGTTAGGCCGCGAACCGCTCGCGCATCAACTCACGAAGACGCCGGTACGGATCAATCTTCACCGTCCCGACGCGTTTCGACGCGGTGGCTCAAGACGCGCACGTGCCATCGCGGCGGCGCTCGCCCGCCTCAACGAAGGGCGGACTGGTCGCCCGACTGTCCCTGCCGATCTCGAGATGGACGTTACAGTTCATCACGCCTTGTTACGGCTGCGGGGTTGATCCCCGCCGCCGCCGGTTCCATTGAAGCGCCAACCCTGACACCGCTTCTTCGGAGACCGCCCCATGACCGTCCGC
The DNA here is from genome assembly GCF_041688735.1 of Brevundimonas sp. Lineage (GTDB taxonomy): Bacteria > Pseudomonadota > Alphaproteobacteria > Caulobacterales > Caulobacteraceae > Brevundimonas. The sequence continues at coordinate 27,906 of NZ_JBDNHO010000005.1, read as the reverse complement.
GTCGCCATCAACGGCTTTGGCCGTATCGGCCGCCTCGTCCTGCGCTCGATCGTCGAGCACGGCCGTCGCGACATCGAGGTGGTGGCGATCAACGACCTGGGCCCAGTGGCCACCAATGCTCACCTGCTGAAATACGACTCGGTCCACGGCCGCTTCCCCGGCACGGTTGAGTTTGGCGACGCCGATGGCGAAAGCTGGATCGACGTCGGCCTCGGCAGGATCAGAGTCACGGCCGAGCGCGACCCGGCCAAGCTCCCGCACAAGGACCTCAACGTCGACATCGCCTTCGAATGCACCGGCCTGTTCACGACGAAGGAAAAGGCTTCGGCCCACCTGACCGCGGGCGCAAAGCGGGTGCTGGTCTCGGCCCCCTGCGACGGTGCCGACAAGACCATCGTCTACAAGGTCAACCACGACGTCCTGACCGCCGACGACGTCATCGTCTCCAACGGCTCGTGCACGACCAACGCCCTGGCCCCTGTCGCCAAGGTGCTGCACGAGCTGTTCGGCATCGAGCGCGGCTATATGACCACGATCCACAGCTACACCGGCGACCAGCCGACGCTGGATACGATGCACAAGGATCTGTACCGCGGCCGTGCCGCCGCCCTGTCGATGATCCCGACCTCGACCGGCGCCGCCAAGGCGCTGGGGCTGGTCCTGCCGGAACTGAAGGGCAAGCTGGACGGCTCGTCGATCCGCGTCCCGACGCCGAACGTCTCGGTCGTCGATCTGAAGGTCGTCGCCGGCCGCGAGGTCACGGTGGAAGAGATCAACGCCGCCCTCCAGGCCGCCGCCAACGGTCCGATGAAGGGCGTGCTGGCCACCACGATCGAACCGCTGGTCTCGACCGACCTGAACCATATCGCCGCGTCGAGCACCGCCGCCCTGCCCCAGACCCAGGTCGTCGACGGCAAGCTGGCTAGGGTGCTGACCTGGTACGACAACGAATGGGGCTTCGCGACGCGGATGGCGGATACAGCGCTGGTGATGAGCAAGCTGATCTGACGTCGCTCCCTCTCCCAGCGGGAGAGGGCTTGAGCGCCCGAGAGCGAAGCGATCGGCTGCGCGAAAGGGTGAGGGTTCTGTGATAGCCGTCGGCGTAAGATGCCGCTCCGACCCCGCCACGGCTTTCGCCGATTGACCCAGCCGACCCTCATCCGGCGCTGCGCGCCACCTTCTCCCAATGGGAGAAGGATTCTATAGGGCGGTCATGACCCAATACCGCACCCTCGACGACGCCAAAGACCTCGCCGGCAAGACCGCCCTGGTCCGCGTGGATTTCAACGTCCCGATGGAGAACGGCAAGGTCACCGAGGATACTCGCCTGCGCGTCGCCCTGCCGACCATCAACCGGCTGCGCGACGCCGGTGCCAGGGTTGCCCTCCTGGCCCATTTCGACCGGCCCAAAGGCAAGGTCGTGCCGTCGATGAGCCTGGAGCCGGTGGTCGACGACCTCGAACATCTGCTGGGTGCCCCGGTCCGGTTCGCGAGCGACTGCGTGGGTGGCGGGGCCAGGGCGATGATCGCCGACCTGCCCCTCGGCGGCGTCGTACTGTTGGAAAACGTCCGCTTCCATCCCGGCGAAGAGGCCAACGACCCCACCTTTGCAAGGCAGCTGGCCGAACTCGGCGACGTCTACGTCAATGACGCCTTCTCCGCTGCCCACCGCGCCCACGCCTCGACCGAGGGTCTGGCCCGGCTGCTGCCCGCCTATGCCGGCGAATCCATGCGCCGCGAGCTCGACGCGCTCGATGCCGCGCTCGGCAAGCCGCAGAAGCCGGTCATAGGCATCGTCGGCGGGGCCAAGGTCTCGACCAAGCTCGACCTGCTGAAGAACCTCGTCGGCAAGCTGGACCGCCTCGCCATCGGCGGCGGCATGGCCAATACCTTCATGTTCGCCCAAGGCATCGATATCGGCGGCTCACTGGCCGAAAAGGACATGGCCGACACGGCCCGCGAAATCCTCGCCGACGCGGCCGCCAAGGGCTGCGAAATCCTGCTGCCGGTCGATCTTGTCATCGCCACCGCCGTGAAGCCTGGTGCCGCGGCCCGCACCGTGCAGGCCGGCGACGCCCTGTCCGCCGACGACAAGATCCTCGACGCCGGCCCGGCCTCGGTCGCGCGCCTGACCGCCGCGATCGACGCCTCGAAGACCCTGATCTGGAACGGCCCGCTGGGCGTATTCGAAGTGCCGCCCTTCGATGCCGCCACCGTCGCGGTCGCCCGCCATGTCGCGGCCCGGGCCAAATCCGGTGTTCTGGTCGCGGTCGGAGGCGGCGGCGATACGGTCGCGGCCCTGCACCACGCGGGCGTGGCCGACGACATGACCTTCGTCTCCACCGCAGGCGGTGCCTTCCTGGAATGGATGGAAGGCAAGCCCCTGCCCGGCGTCGAGGCCCTTCAGGTCTGACGGCCTGCGTTGTTACATTGCGTGACTTCAGGGCGCGGTGCGGCTAAAACACTGGCAAAACTGACGGTCTCAGGAAACACCCCATGGCGCGCATCACGCTGCGACAACTTCTCGATCACGCGGCCGAGAACGACTACGGCCTGCCCGCCTACAACATCAACAACATGGAGCAGGGCCTGGCCATCATGGAGGCGGCCGAGGCGGTCAACGCCCCCGTCATCATCCAGGCCTCTCGTGGGGCCAGAAGTTACGCCAACGACATCGTCCTGGCCAAGCTGATCGACGCCCTGGCCGAACTGTATCCGCATATCCCGGTCTGCATGCACCAGGACCACGGCAACGGTCCGGCCACCTGCGCCACCGCCATCCAGTACGGCTTCACCTCGGTGATGATGGACGGCTCGCTGGAAGAGGACGCCAAGACCCCCGCCAGCTACGACTACAACGTCGACGTCACCCGCCGCGTGGTCCAGATGGCCCATTCCTGCGGCGTCTCGGTCGAGGGTGAACTGGGTGTGCTCGGCTCGCTGGAAACCGGCATGGGCGAGGCCGAGGACGGCCACGGCTTCGAAGGCAAGCTGGACCACTCGCAACTGCTGACCGATCCGGATCAGGCCGTCGATTTCGTACGCGAGACCCAGGTTGACGCCCTCGCCATCGCCATGGGCACCAGCCATGGGGCCTACAAATTCACGCGTCAGCCTGACGGCGACGTCCTGGCCATGAATGTGATCGAGGAAATCCACCGCCGCCTGCCAGACACCCATCTGGTCATGCACGGCTCGTCCTCGGTGCCGCAGGACCTGCAGGACATCATCAACGCCTATGGCGGCCAGATGCCCCAGACCTGGGGCGTGCCGGTTGAAGAGATTCAGCGCGGCATCAAACACGGCGTGCGCAAGATTAACATCGATACCGACAACCGCATGGCCATGACCGGCGCGGTGCGCAAACTGCTGGCGGAAAAGCCCGGCGAGTTTGATCCGCGCGCCTGGATGAAGCCCGCCAAGGAGGCGATGCGCAAACTCTGTCAGGAGCGGTTTGTGCAGTTCGGCTGCGAGGGCCAGGCCTCGAAGATCCGCCCGCTGTCGACCGCCCAGATGGCGCAACGCTATGCCAAGGGCGAACTGAACCCGCACTTTGGTTCGGCTGCGTCGAAGGCCGCCTGACCCCTCCGATCCGGGGATCGAGCCGTCGGCTCACCAGCCCCCATACTGGCTCCGGAACCGCCAGCGGACGTCGCGGACGTCGCGCTCGGCGTCATCGATCGCGTCCTGAGCCCGGTGCCAGTCGCGCTCGGTATCCGCGCGCTCGCGGCGGATTTCCTGAATGCGGTCGCGGACTTGCTCACGCTGGGTCTCGGTCAGGCCCTCTGCCCGCGCCTCGGCCTGTTTGGCGGTGATCTTGTCGTCCAACTCCTCCAGCCGGCCGCCCAGGGACTCGACCCGGCTCCGGGCCGTGGCGAGCGCCGTCACGACCTCATACACCAGCTGTCCGTCCTGATAGGCGAGTATGAAGTCCGCCTCCAGATACGACGGACACACCCCGCCATAGCTCGAACCCGTGCGCCCGTGCTCGAAACCCTTGGCCGGCGTGCAGTAACGCTCCAGTCCCTGCTCGCGCCCGGCGGCATAAGAGGGCTCATCCGGCGTCACACCGTGTTCGGCGCAGGCCTCGGCGTGGTCGTTCAGCCGGGACATGCTCAGGCCCGACTCGCCATCCGCATAGCCTTGACCCGACCAGTCTCCGACCATGCACTGTTCAGCGCTCATGGTCGCGCAACTGCCCAGCGCCAGCACTGCGCCACCGGCGGCGAAGGCGATAATCAACAGTCTCATGGTTCATCTCCCCGTTCGGCCCAGTTTGAGAATGGTTTAACTTGACCCTGCTGCCAAGCTTGCGGCTTGCGCCCGCACCGATCGGGCGTGCTAGATCAGCCACCGCCCGGCCCGAGCGGCGGAGCGCCCCTTGTCCGACGACCCCCTGATCGAAGACTTCGAGACCGACGACGACGACGCTCCCGTGCTGGAAGCGCGCCTCGAGACCGGCGGCGCCCGCCTCGACAAGGCGCTGGCCAACATCTTTCCTGCCCTGTCCCGCGCCCGCCTCCACGCCCTGCTGGCCGAGGGTGTCGTCACCCGCGACGGCCTTCCGGTATCCGGTGCCTCGTCAAAGGCCCTGCCCGGTCTTTACGCCGTCGCCATGCCGCCGATTGTCTCGGCCACGCCCCAACCCGAAGCGATTCCACTGACAGTCCTGTTCGAGGACGCCCATCTGATCGTCATCGACAAGCCGTCCGGCATGGCCGTCCACCCCGCGCCCGGCAGCGAGACCGGCACCCTGGTCAATGCCCTTCTGCATCACTGCGCGACATCCCTGTCCGGCATCGGTGGCGTCGCCCGCCCCGGCATCGTGCATCGCCTGGACAAACACACCTCGGGCGTCATGGTCGCCGCCAAGTCGGACACGGCTCATGCCGGCCTCTCGGCCCTGTTCGCCGCCCATGACATCGAGCGCACCTACATCGCCCTCACGCGCGGCACGCCCCTGCCGGAGAAGGGTCGCATCATGTCCAACCTTGGCCGCTCAACCGGCGACCGCAAGAAGATGGCCGTGCTCAAATTCGGCGGCCGCGAGGCGATCACTGATTATGAGGTGGACCAGGTTTTTGGCGCGCCCGGCAAGCCCGGCGCACCACCCATGGCCGCCCGCGTCTCCTGTACCCTCCACACCGGCCGCACCCACCAGATCCGCGTTCACATGGCTTCCAGAGGCGCGCCCCTGCTGGGCGACCCGGTCTATGGCTCCGGCAGCCCCGCCAATCCGGTCAAGGCGGCGATCGCCGCGGCTGGCCTGACCCGTCAGGCGCTGCACGCCGCCATCCTCGGCTTCATCCATCCCGTGACCGGCGAGACGCTGCGATTCGAGACCCCGCCGCCGGACGACATGAAGGCGCTGGAAGATAACCTCGCCGCCCTTTAGTCCGTCTTGATTGAGGACGCACTATCGGTTATACCTGCGTCACTGGGTGCAGTGGCGCCGGGGCAACGGTCACGCTTTCATGTGACTATCCGCCACTGACAAGTCCGGAAACCCGACCCTATTTCATCAGTTGAGGGGTGAGGCGTCGGCGCACATCGGGTGGCCGCTTCCGAAGAACCCGCTCGTTCACTCTCGGAGGGACCAGACTTATGGCTGTAGCCAGATCACTCGCGGTGATGTCGCCTGAACAGGGGCTGTCGCGTTATCTCACTGAAATACGCAAGTTTCCCATGCTTGCGAAAGACGAAGAGTTCATGCTCGCCAAGCGCTGGACCGAGCACCAGGACGCCGAAAGCGCCCATCGCCTCGTCACCTCTCACCTTCGCCTCGTGGCCAAGATCGCCATGGGTTATCGTGGGTACGGCCTGCCGATCGGCGAAGTGATTTCCGAGGGCAACGTCGGCCTGATGCAGGCAGTCAAGAAATTCGATCCCGACAAGGGCTTCCGCCTGGCCACTTACGCCATGTGGTGGATCCGCGCCTCGATCCAGGAATATATCCTGCGCAGCTGGTCGCTCGTGAAGATGGGCACCACCGCCGCGCAGAAGAAACTGTTCTTCAACCTGCGCAAGGCCAAGAGCCAGATCTCGGCCTTCGAGGAAGGCGACCTGCGGCCAGAACACCTGTCGGCCATCGCCACCAAACTGGGCGTGTCCGAGCAGGAGGTCACCAATATGAACCGCCGGCTCGGCGGCGACGCCTCTTTGAACGCGCCTTTGCGCGCCGACGGCGAGAGCGAGTGGCAGGACTGGCTTGCCGACGACACGGCGGTGTCGCAGGAAACCGCCTTGGCCGAGAGCGAGGAGAAATCCCTGCGCATGGGCCTGCTTCAGGAGGCCATGGAAGAGCTGACCGACCGCGAGAAGCACATTCTCACGGAACGGCGCCTCAAGGACGATCCGGTCACCCTGGAACAGCTGGCCGGCCAGTATGGCGTGTCGCGCGAACGCGTCCGTCAGATCGAGGTCCGTGCCTTCGAAAAGCTGCAGAAGGCCATGCGGGCCGCCGCCGAAGAGCGCAATCTGGTCGACGCCTGAGGCCGTTTGCCCATGAGAATTGTCAGGCCGCTGCGGCCGGCGCCGCGGCCTGATGCATGGTCAGAAGTGTGCCGATCGGCACCGACAGTGTCTCCTTGCTCGCCGGTCCGGTAGCCAGGCTGACCTCCAGCACGCCGACGGCGGCCACCAGACGCGAATCGGAAAGCTTCAAGGCGACGGCCTTCAGATTCGCGGCCTGTTCGCGAATAGCGCGCGTCGCCTGAGGGGGATCGCTGTCGAACTGGTCCAGCGCGGAGGCGAGAATCCTCATCGCCTGATCCTTGTTTTCGGCAAGCAAGTCGGCGCCCTTCGCCGCCTTGTCGCTCTTGCGCTTGCCAGAGCCAGAGAATTCGCCCGAGTTGAACCTTCGCCGGTCCGGGCCGACATAACCCACCGCCTCGACCCAGTCGCGCGGCTTCAGGGCGACGTTATCGACCCGCTTCAGCAGGTCCGCGCTGGTGAAGGGTTTGCGCAGGAACTCGTGAATACCCGCGTCGCGCGCGCCGATGATGGAGGTCGCGGTCGCGTCTGCCGTGACCATGATGATCGGCACACGTCGACAGCTCATATGCGAACGCCGCCACGCCCTCGCCAGGGATTCTCCGTTCAGGCCCTGTCCGCCCCGCTCGGTCAGAACCAGCCCGGGCTCGAGCTCCACGGCGGTCTTCATGGCGCGGGCCTCGGTGGGCTCGACGACGATCTGGCCGGAGCCCATGCCCTTCATGATGTCGACCAGCAGGCGCGCGGACTGGGAGTAGGAATCCACGATCAGCACGCGGCCAATCACCGGCTTCAGCCGGGCTTTCAGGCGACTATCGAGTGCAAACAAGACGCTGACCTCCGGTAACGACGATCATGCTTAACCACAGTCGGTTAAAACGCGTTGAACGCCGATCAGGGCGTCTTCAGCCGTGAAAAGGGTCCCGGATCAGGATGGTGTCGTCCCGTTCGGGACTGGTCGACAGCAGGGCCACCGGCGCTCCGATCAGTTCCTCGATGCGCCGAACGTACTTGATCGCATTGGCGTTCAAGTCCTTGAAGCTGCGCGCCCCCGCCGTCGTCTCGCTCCAGCCTTCCAACGCCTCGAACACCGGCTCGGCGGCCGCCTGGGCGTTCAGGCTGGACGGCAGATAGTCCAGCACCTGCCCATTGATCCGGTATCCGACGCAGATCTTCAGCGTCTTCAATCCGTCCAGCACGTCCAGCTTGGTCAGGGCAATGCCGTCTATCCCGTTGATCGCCACCGACTGGCGCACCAGCACCGCGTCGAACCATCCACACCGCCGCGCCCGGCCGGTATTGACCCCGACCTCGCGCCCCACGGTCGCCAGATGCCGGCCGACGTCATCATTCAGCTCGCAGGCGAAGGGTCCCTCGCCGACGCGCGTCGTATAGGCCTTCACAATTCCCAGCACATAGCCGACGCCGCGCGGCCCGATGCCCGATCCCGCCGCCGCCTGCCCCGCCACCGTGTTGGAGCTGGTGACATAGGGATAGGTCCCGTGATCCACGTCCAGAAACGCGCCCTGCGCCCCCTCGAAAAGCACTCGCTTGCCCGCGCGCTTCGCCTGATCCAGCACCCGCCAGGCGGCCTTCACATAGGGCAGGATTTTCGGCGCGATCTCCAGCAGCTGCCCCAACAACGCCTCCGGGTCGATCGGCTCCAGCCCCAGCCCGGCCCGCAACGGGTCGTGGTGCGCCCGCAATCTGTCAATCTTGACCTTCAGGTCTTCGGCGCTGGCCAGGTCGCAGACGCGGATCGCCCGCCGCCCGACCTTGTCCTCATAGGCCGGGCCGATCCCACGCCCGGTGGTCCCGATCCGCGCGCCCGGCGCGCTCGCCGCCGCTTCCCGCGCCAAGTCCAGCGCCGGATGGATCGGCAGGATCAGACAGGCGTTGTCGGCCACGATCAGGACCTCGGGAGTGATCCTGATACCCTGCGCCTCGATCTTCTCGATTTCACCGACCAGATGCCACGGATCGACCACCACGCCATTGCCGATGATCGACGGCTTGCCCTGCACCACGCCACTGGGCAGCAGGGCCAGCTTGTAGACCTTGCCGTCCACCACCAGCGTATGGCCGGCATTATGGCCGCCCTGGAACCGCACGACCATGTCGGCCCGGTTCGACAGCCAGTCGACGATCTTGCCCTTGCCCTCGTCGCCCCACTGGGCTCCGACCACCGCCACGTTCGCCAAGGTGTGTCTCCGCTGTCCGGGATTTCGGAATGCGGGCGCAGCCTATAAACGGGGAATCGGCGGGTGTCCCGCCATCGGATGATTATTCCGCCAGCGCCGTCTCGAACGCCCAGTCCAGCCAAGGCGTCAGCGCCTCGACGTCGGCCACATCCACCGTGCAGCCGCACCAGATTCTCAGACCCGCCGGCGCGTTCCTGTGGCCCTCGATGTCGAAGGCAGCGCCCTCGTCCTCGACCAGCGCCTTCATGCGCGTGACCAGGGCCCGGCGGGCCTCGTCTTCCATGGCCACGACCCGCGCGTCCACCAGCTTCAGGCACACCGAGGTCGTTGACCGCGTCGCCGGGTCCTCGGCCAGATACTCGACCCAGTCCGTCCGCCGCACCCAGGCGTCCAGCGCCGCGGCGTTGGCGTCCGTCCGCGCGATCAAGGTGTCCAGCCCCCCGATCGCTAGCCCCCACTCAACCACGTCGATCCAGTCCTCGATCGTCCAGACCGAGAAGGTGTTCAGCATGGAGCCGGACGCCAGCATCCGGTCGAAGCCGTGCGCGTCCCTGAGCCGCAGCACCTTGGGCACCGCGCGCGGCGGCGCATAGCGATCCAGCCGCTCGACGGCGCGCGGCGACAACGCCGCGACGCCCAGCCCCGCCTCGCCGCCCAGCGCTTTCTGGAAGCTGAAGGTCACCACATCCAGCTTGCCCCACGGCAAAGGCATGGCGAAGGCGGCCGAGGTGGCGTCGCAGATCACGATCCCCTCGCGGTCGTCGGCGATCCAGTCGGCATGGGGGGCCTTGACCCCCGCCGTCGTTCCATTCCACGGAAACACCAGATCCTTTTTCGGATCGACCCGCGACGTGTCCGGCCACCGCCCCCACGGCGCCGTCAGCAGGTCCGGCTCAAGCTTCAGGTGCTCGACCGCGTCGGTCGCCCAGACCTTGCCGAAATTCTCGAAGGCCATGACCTGCACCGGCCGCTCGCCCAGCATCGACCACATGGCCGCCTCGACCGCCCCGGTGTCCGACCCCGGCACATAGACCAGCACCCAATCCTCGGGCGCCTGCAGCAGGGTCTTGGTCAGCCGCAGCCCGTGGGCGAACCGCTCCACAACCTCGGGCGCGCGTATGCCCCGTCCCAGCAGGTCGTGCGGCAAAGACTGCGATGACCATCCGGGTCTCTTGGCTGTCGGCCCCGACGAGAACCACGGCCGCGCCGGCTTGGCGGTTGGCTTGCCCGCCATCAGTCGCGGAACGGCCGGATCGGCCCCCTGTCGCGCAGGTCCTGCGCCAGTCGGGTCAGCGCCTGGTCTTCCTCTTCGGGCAGGACGATCATCACCTTGGCCAGCAGGTCCCCGCGCTTGCCGTCCGAGAACGCCCCGCGCCCCTTCAGCCTCAGCACCTTGCCCGAGTTCGATCCCTTCGGGATAGTCATGCTGACCGTCCCCTCCGGAGTCCGCACCGGAATCTTCCCGCCCAGCACCGCATTGGGCAGCGACACCGGCAGGTCCATGGTCAGGTCCGCGCCGTCGCGGCTGAACACGGGATGCGGCGCGATCTTCAGAGTGATCAGGGCGTCACCGGCCTCGCTGCGACCCGCCGCGCCCGGCGCGCCCTGACCGCGCAACCGGATCGTCTGGCCGTCCGCCGCGCCCTTGGGGATGTTCACGTCCAGCGTCCGGCCGTCCGAAAACTGAATCCGACGCGTCGCGCCGGAGATGGAGTCCTCGAGGCTGATCTCAAGCGTCGCCTTGACGTCCGCGCCCTTGGCCGAGAACCCGCCCGACCGCGCGCCTCCAGGACGCGCGCCGCCGCCGAACATGCCGCCAAACAGTTCGTCCAGGTCGATGTTCTCGAACCCGGGCTGCGCCCCGCCGCGCTGACCCCCACGCCCGAAACCGCCGGGCGCAGCGCCGCCGCCATAACCGCGGGACTGCTCCCGCCCGTCCGCGTCGAGCTCGCCCCGGTCGAATTTGGCGCGCTTCTCGGCGTCGCCCAGCAGGTCGAAGGCAGCCGTGATCCGCTTGAACCGCTCATCAGCTACCGTATTGCCGGGGTTCTTGTCGGGGTGCAGTTCTTTGGCGAGCTTGCGGAACGCCTTCTTGATCTCGTCCGCGCTCGCGCCCCTCGAAACGCCCAGTTCCTTGTAGGGATCACCCGCCACGTCGATTGCCGCTCCAGCCTCGGCCCGCGCGTCGCGCAGGTCCTTGTTATATCGTCAGTTAGGGCATCGCCGGGATTCCGCAAAGGCTGTCATGCGATCAGGCGGACCGTCGCCTCGGTTCCCCAACCATATCCCTCGCCCCACTGCGCCACCGCGATCCTCGCCGCCTCGCCGACGCCACCGGGGAAGTCAGCCACCACGTCTGACGCCAAATAGGTCGCGACGGCCCCCTCGACCTCGAGAGCGCGCGTCTCTGTCGCACCATCGATGACCCTCACCCGGAACCGCGACGCGTCTCCAGTCGGCTCGACCCCGTCCCACCGCTTCACTCGCCACTCGCCACTCACCACTCGCCACATCTTCACGCCCCCACCCCCGCCATGCGTCGCCGCTCCTCGTCCGTCAGGAAGGTCGCCGCGTTCAGCCGCGCCCACAGCGCCTCGCGCTCGGGCTGAAGCGCGGGCACGGCCTCCAGGTCCGCCTCGATCCGGCAGCCCGGAAAGCGCGGCCCCAGCCAGTTGCCGAGCGACGCCGCCGTCTTGCGCACCAGCGGCACGACCGTCCCGCGCCAGAAGGCGACATTGGCCTCGCGATAGTTGGCGTAGGTCGCGTCCCCCGGTATTCCCAGAAGCTGCGGCGGCACCCCGAAGGCCAGCGCGATCTCTCGCGCCGCCGCATGCTTGCCGGCGATGAAGTCCATGTCGGCGGGCGTCCAGCTCATCGGCTTCCAGTCCAGCCCGCCCTCCAGAATCATCGGCCGCCCGGCGTTCATCGTGCCCGAATGGCTCTCGCTAACCTGGGCCCGCAGGGCCTCAAACTGCTCGGCTGTCAGCCGCTCCCCGTCCTTGGCACCATAGACCAGCGCCCCCGACGGCCGCGCCGCATTGTCCAACAGGGCCTTGTTCCAGGCCCCCGAGGCATTGTGCACATCGATGGCGAAGGCCGCCGCCTCCAGCGGCGAAAAGCCGTAGTGATCGTCCGTCGGATGAAACAGCTTCAGCTGCATCACCGGCATCCAGCCGTCCGCCTCTCGCCCGATCCGGATCGACCGTCCGTCCACGGAGTACTCATAGGCTTCCGGCCATCCCGCCCGGCCCGGCGCGACCTTGACCCGGTCCGGCCGCAGGCTCCACAGCTCGTCAACCGTGTCGTTCCCGGTCGCTTCGGCATAGGCGTTGCCCGCCGTCTGCAAGGCGCCGTAAAGCCCCTCCAGCCACTCGGCCCCGCCCTGCTCCGGATTGGGTCGCGCCAGCAGCCTTGCCAGCGGATGATCCTCCGTCCGGATCCCGTCCGCGAACACGACCAGCGGCGTCGCCGCAGCGCCTTCCGCGATCATCCGCACACAGCGATAGGCCACGGCGTTCTTGCCGAACCCCTCGGTCGCCAGGCTGGTATAGTCCCGCGGCGTCCACCGCGCCCGCCCTCCCGACGTCAGGGCGATCAACGGCCCGGCCCGACTGTCCTTGATCTCGGGCGCGCCGGGGCGCGGGCGACCGTAAAAAGGTCGTCGCCAGTCGAACATGATGATCTCCATGGGTTTTCCGCCCCGTCATGGGCAGCAGGAAGCGACCGTCACAACATACGCACGCTCGGCCCCGCCTTCGGCGGCGGCAGCAGACGTGTCACGGCCCAGACCAGGGCGTCGGCGCGATCCGGGCTCGACCCGCCCTCGCAGCCCAGCCCCATCAGTTCCTCTTCCAGCGCCGGGAAGGCACCGCAGTGGACGACCCGGCCCTGTTCATACAGCGCGGCCACCGGCTCGGCCCGCGCGGCCTTGCCTCGGCTGGCGTGAACCAGCCGGATCGGCACGCGACAGCCGCCATGCGCCAGCACGGCCCGGACCATCTCCCCGCCCTGGTTCTTCTCGGCCACCACCTCCGTGGCGCCGAATTCGGTCGCCGTCGCCGCCACCTTGCGGCCCCAGCCGTCGGGCGACAGCCCTCCCTCCGACCGGTCGGCCAGCACATAGGCCCGGTCGCCGCGCCGCCCGACCACCACGATCCCGCAGGCGTCCCCGCCCGCGCTCGCCGGCGGATCGACCGCGACCACGATCCTGTCCAGCTCGGCGGGCCGATGGCCCCGCGCCCGCGCCAGATCCTCGGCCCGGAATAGGGCGCCGTCCGTCTCCACGATGGGCCCTTCCAGTTCCTGCGCCTCCAGCCGCGTCCCGGCGTAGAGGCTCCTCAGGTGCGTCAGAAAGCCCGGCGACAGATTGCCGGCATTGTCCGCCGTCCCCGCCCGACGCACGATCGTTCCGGCCTCGGCCAGCAGCCGCCGCAACGCCTGAATCGGTCGGGGCGTGGTGGTCACCAGCAATCGGGGATCGTCCCCCAACCTCAGCCCCAGCCTCAGATTATCCAGCACCGCCTCCGGCTTCTTCCAGGCGCAGAACTCATCCGCCCAGGCGTGGTGGAACTGCGGCCCGCGCAGACTGTCCGGGTCCTCGGCGGAAAAGGCATGGCCGACGCTGCCGGACTTGTCCCAGATCAGGCGACGCCTGGACGCTTCCCAGCGCGGTCTCTCCTCCCCCACCGCCAGGGCGCGCAGGCCCGACGGGCCTTCGACCATCACCTCGCGCACATCGTGCAGGGTCGGCCCCACCAGCGCGAACGCCTTGGGCGAGACCAGCGCCATATGGTTGATCCAGAACGCGCCCGTGAAGGTCTTTCCCGCCCCTCGCCCGCCCAGCAGAACCCAGGTCCGCCAGGCCTCGTCGCTCGGCCACTGGTGATTAAGAAGATCGAATTGGCTCCGGGCGAGGGCGTGCAGTTGGCCAGCATCCAGGCTCGACAACCAGTCCCTTGGTGTCGAGCAGAGCGCGGACGCGACCGAGACGCCGTTCAAGGTCGGCGCGCAGCCGGTCGAGCGTCTCGGGGCTGTCGTCTGCGTCATCGTCGATCATGTCGTCCTCTGGTTTCGGTGCGGTGGTTCTCGCCGCCTTGGCTGGCCTGGCGACCTGCAAGCTGACCAGTCGCTGACCGCATCGCGCGACGATCTCGATGGCGCGCACGAAGCGCTGCACCTGCAACAGGTCGCCGGCCTTGGGCCGGCTCGCTTTCAGATTGGCGACCGCGGCCTCGACTTCCGGTTTGAGGTCGTCGAAGAGCGTGTCTTGCCACGCCAGCGCGGCGGCCGGCCTGTCCTGATGTCCCGTCATGCCCAGACTCTACCGGACCAGCGCCCTCAGGCGGGCAGATCGCATCGAGAATCCGTCAACCGATTGATCGGATTGACCTTCGTCGCGCCAACCCGACTATGAATCCGCGAATGTCCAGCAGACCGTCACAGCCATACGATGTTTTCGTCGACCTTCGGCGGCGCCATCGCGCTCCTCACCCGCGCGACCAGATCGGACGGCTTGAAGGGCTTGGCGACATAGCCCGCGCAGCCCAGCCGCATGGCTTCGGTCACTGCCTCGGCGTTCCGGTTGGCCGTCACCATCAGTACTGGCGGAGTCGGTCGCACCTGGTGCTTGATATTGGCCAGCACCTCCAGCCCGCTCATGCGCGGCATGTGCACGTCCAGCAGGACCAGTTGCACCTTCTGGTGCTTCAGCACCTCCAGCGCCGCCGCGCCGTCGGCGACCGTGGTCACGTGATAGCCGGCCTGCGTCAGGGTGATGTCCATCATCTCCCGGATCATGTCCTCGTCCTCGACGATCAGCACGGCCGACGTCATGCCGCGTTCGCCCGTCGCTCATCCCGTGCGTGGTTCAGGGCCTCGGTCATCGTCGCGACCAGAACGCTCACCTGTATGGGCTTGCCGACGTGACCGTCCATCCCCGCCTCGCGGCAGCGTGCGATGTGGCCTGGCTGGACGTTGGCTGTCAGGGCCACGATCGGCACGTCGCCCGCCGCGCCGCCCATGCCGCGAATGGCGCGCGTCGCGTCCAGGCCGTCCATCACCGGCATGTGCACGTCCATCAGGATCAGGTCGTATCCCCCTTCGCGCGCGGCCTCCACGGCTTCCGAACCGTCGGCCACCGTGTCCAGCGCGATGCCCAGCGCGCCCATGATCGCCGCGCCCAGTTCCCGGTTGGCGGCCACGTCGTCGGCCATCAGAATCCGTAGGCCACGGGGCAGGACCGCGTCGCCGACTTCGGGCGCGACGGCCTCCATGGCACCCTCGATCACCGGCACTTCGAACCAGAAGGTCGAGCCTTCGCCGCTCAGGCTCTCCGCGCCGATCTCGCCGCCCATCATGTCGATCAGTCGGCGCGAGATCGCCAGCCCCAGTCCGGTGCCGCCATAGACCCGCGTCGTCGAACTGTCGCCCTGGGTGAAGCGCTCGAACAGCTGGTCGATCTTGTCTGGCGAAATGCCGATGCCGGTGTCGCTGACCGCCACCCGAATCCGCCCGCCGATCATTGAGATCGCCAACCGGACCTCGCCGGCTCCGGTGAATTTCACGGCGTTCGACAGGAAGTTCAGGGTCACTTGCCGCAACCGCCCTTCATCGCCCAGGACGATCGAGGGCAGGCCGGCTTCGACCTCCAGGGCCAGCTTCAACCCTTTCTTCTCGCACTGGTCCTCGACCATGGCCGCGGCGGCGGAGGCCATGGCGCGCGGGTCGAACGCCTGGGCGTCCAGCCCGACCGCGTCGGCCTCAAGCTTGGAATAGTCGAGGATGTCGTTGATGACGCTCAACAGGGCGTCGCTGGCCGTGGCGATCCGGTCGGCGTATTTGCGCTCCGTCTCGGGCAGATCCACGCTGGCCTGCAACAGGCCCGAGAAGCCGATCACGCTGGTCAGCGGCGTCCTCAGCTCGTGGGACATGTTGGCCAGAAACTCGGACTTGGCCCTGGCACCGGCCTCGGCCGTGTCGCGAGCCGTGATCAGGGCCTCTTCCAGACGCTTGGTTTCGGTGATGTCGCGGACCACGTCCTGGAACTCGATGACCCGTCCGGCCGGGTCGCGGATCAGGGTCGTACGGGCCTCCATCCAGCGCACATCGCCCGACGAAACGCGCGCACGATAGATGAGGCCCGGCATGGCCTCGCCCGCTGGGGCCTTGACCATGTCGCGTAAGCGCTCCGCCAGCGCCGGAACGTCCTCCTCCAGGATCAGATGGGTCACCGACCGGCCCAGCAGATCATCCGGCGAGATGCCCGTCGCCGCCTCGACGCTGGGCGAGATATAGCCGATCAGCCCATCGACCCCATAGGTCACGATGACGTCGCTGGCCCGGTCCGCCAGCAGGCGATAGCGCGCCTCGCTCGCCTCGATTCGCTGCTGGCTTCGCATCACATCCGTGACGTCGCGGAACACCCCGAACAGCGCGGTCGTCGCGCCCGTCTCATCGCGTTCAGGCCGGCACTGGGACGTCACGATCCGCTCGTCGCCGTCATCGCGGATCAGCCGCAGCTGGAATCCAGCACCCTCGCCGGTCTTGATCGCCCGCGCACAGCAGTCCGCGACCGTCTGGCGATCGTCGGGGTGATAGCAGCCGACCGCGTCGTCCAGGGTGGGATCGAACGTCTCCCGGCTCTTGCCGTGGATTCTGTAAACCTCATCCGACCAGGTCACGACACCGCTGGCGACATCCAGCCGCCAGCAGCCCACGCCGCCCAATTCCTCGGCCATGCCCAGGGTCTCGACCAGCTCGGCCTGGACCCGCTCGGCAGCCTTGCGCGCTGTAACGTCGCGGACATGGTCGTGCAGTTCCAGCACGGTCCGCCCGGCCTCGTCCCAGACCGCGCGCGGCGAGGCCTCGAGCCAGACCGTGGTACCGTCCGCCCGGATAGCGCGGTATTCGTATCGCGGTGGCGGTGCCCCGGGGCCGGCCCGGAAATAGGCCCGCATGACGGCGTCGATGGCCGGTATGTCTTCAGGCGGAATGAACTCCCGGCACAGGCGCCCGACCAACTGGTCGGGCCTATAGCCCAGGATCGTCTCAACTGAGGGCGACAGATAGAGAAACGTCCCATCCGGCCTGTAGCGGGCGATCACGTCGGTCGCCGTCTCGCTCATCATGCGGAATAGCGCCTCTCCCGACTTGAGGCGCTCCTGGCTCAGAACGGTCTCGGTGACGTCCTGAAACACGCCGAACAGGGCGAACGGCCGCCCGTCCTCGCCGACTTCGGTGCGGGCGCGGGTTAGCACCCGCCGCTCGCCGCAGGTCGCGCTGACCAGCCGCAGCTCCAGATTATAACCCTGGCCCGTCTCGATCGCACGCTCGACGCAGGCCGCCAATATTTCCCGGTCCTCAGGATGATAGTCCGACAGCACGTCCGCATAGCCGGGGTCGAACGTCGCCGGGTCGCGGCCGTGTATGCGATAGACCTCGTCGGACCAGTCGACCTTTCCGTTCGCGAGGTCGAGCCGCCAGGGGCCCAGTCCAGCCATTTCCTCGGCCAGCCGCAGCAGCGCCAGTTGTTCGGCCTGGACTCGACTGGCCTGGACCTGGTCGAACAGGTCGCCGGCCAACCGCGCGGCGTGGCGCAGCACGGCCATCTGCGGGGGGGTCGGGTGCTCCCGCGGCACGACATCCATGGCCCCGACCGCACCGACCGGCGTGCCCGAGGCGTCACAGATCGTCGCGCCGGCGAAGAACCTGATCCGCGGACCGTCGGTCACCATGGGGTGATTGCGCAGCTCGGGGTCGTCCAGCGCGTCGGGAATCACCAGGGTCGCGTCAGGCCCCATGGCCACCAGCCTCGCGCTGACGCTGACGTCGCGAGGCACCGATTTCTGGTCCAGGCCGACCACAGCGCGAAACAGCGCCTTGTCGTCCTCAAGCACGGACAACAGCCCGAACGGCACCTCCAGTGCCGCGCAGACCAGCGCCGTCACACGATCAAAGGGCGTCGGAAGGACCTCGGAACCCTGACGGGCAATGCTCATGAAACCTCCGGCCAACCGCGCGTCATACCTTTGGCTTCAAGCTTCAAAGGTTCGATTAACGCCGGTCTTTGCCGCGCTCCTCATTCCACTCGGGTGCCTCGAAATCCAGCGCGTCCTCGGCCTCGGCCAGTGCCAGTTCGCTGATCGTCTCTCCCCGCACCGAAACCCCGGCCGCGTGCACGCTCTCGGGATCGCCCGAGACCAGCGGATGCCAGTCGGCCAAACCCCGGCCTTCGTACACCCGGCGATAGCCGCACGACTTCGGCATCCATGCCAGCTGTTCGATGTTCCACGGCGTCAGCTTGATGCAGTCCGGCACCTGCGCGCGCCGGTTGGCGTAGTCCGAACAGGCGCAGGTGGCCGGATCGAACAGCTTGCAGTGCACCCGGGTCGGCGTCACCTCACCGGTGTCCTCGTCCTGGAAGCGGATCACGCAGCACAGGCCGCAACCGTCGCACAGGCTCTCCCACTCCTCGCGGGTCATCTGCTCGAGGCGTTTGGTTTGCCAGAAGGGCTTGGTCGGGGGGGTGGGACGCTCTACATGCACCGCCTCCCCTTACGCCTGTCCCCGTCCGAAAGCACCATGGCCCCCCGTCCGCCCCTCGTCGCCCTCAAGGCCGTCCGTCTCCAGGACGGCCAGCGTCCCCTGTTCGACGGTGTCGATATCGCCGTCGAGCCGCGCACCCGCGCCGCCCTCGTCGGTCGCAACGGAGCCGGCAAGTCGACCCTGATGAAGATGGTCATGGGTCTGATCGAGCCCGATGCTGGCGACCGCTCGGTCCAGGCCGGCACCCGCTTCGCCCACGTCTCCCAGGAACCGGTCGTCACCGGCGACACCCTGCTGGACTATGCCGCCTCCGAAGGCGCGGAACGGTGGACCGCCGAGAGCTGGCTGACCACCTTCGGCCTCGACCCCGAAAAGCCCGCGGTGAACCTGTCCGGCGGTGAAATCCGCCGCGCCGCCCTGGCCAAGGCCTTCGCCGAAGAGCCCGACCTGCTGCTGCTGGACGAGCCGACCAATCACCTCGACATCCTGGCCATCGAACTTCTGGAAGAGGAACTGCTGGCGGCCCGCTTCTCGGTCCTCGTCGTCAGCCACGACCGCGCCTTCCTGAACCGCGTCACCCAGTCCTGCCACTGGCTGGAAGGCCGCCGCGTCCGCACCCTCAACAAGGGCTTCGCAGCCTTCGACGAATGGGCCGACAAGGTGCTGGAGGAAGAGGCCCAGTCCCTGCAAAAACTGACCAAGACCATCGAGCGCGAGACGGAGACCTTCTACCGCTCCATCACCGCCCGTCGCACTCGCAACGAGGGGCGCGCACGCTCGCTGGACGCCCTCCGGGCCGATCGCAACGAAAGGCTCAAAGATGTCCCGCGCGAGCTCTACCTCGGAGTCGATTCCGGGGCCACGTCCGGCAAGCTGGTCGCAGAACTAAAGGGCGTCTCGAAGTCGTTCGGCGAACGCGCGGTCATCAAGCCCTTCACCACCCGCGTCATCCGCGGCGACCGGCTGGCCATCGTCGGCCCCAACGGCGCGGGCAAGACCACCCTGGTCAAGATCCTGCTTGGCCAGCTCAAACCCGACGAAGGCACCGTCAAGCTGGGCGCCAATCTTGAACCCGTTTATCTGGACCAGTCCCGCGACGGCCTGCGCAGCGACATGACGCTCTGGGACGCCCTGACCCCCGGCGGCGGCGATTCCATTCTTGTGCGCGGCATCTCCAAACACGTCGCCGCCTACGCCAAGGACTTCCTGTTTCAGGAGGGCCAGCTGCGCCAGCCGATCTCGACCCTGTCGGGCGGCGAGCGCAACCGCCTCCTTCTGGCAAGGGCCCTGGCCAAGCCCGCCAACATGCTGGTCCTCGACGAACCGACCAACGACCTCGACATGGACACGCTCGACAAGCTGGAAGAGCTGCTGGAGTCCTACGACGGCACCCTGATCCTGGTCAGCCACGACCGAGACTTCGTCGATCGCCTCGCCACCTCGACCATCGCCATGAACGGCCGCGGCGACATCGTCGAGACCCCCGGCGGCTGGACCGATTTCATTCGCCAGAACCCCGGCTTCCTCCGTCCCGGCGCCAATCCCCGCCCACAAGACAAGGACGCCGCCCAGCGCGCCGCCGCAGCCGCAGACGAGGCGCGTCGGATCGAGAAGGCGGAGCCTTCTGACCGCGCCTTCACAAAGAAGCCCGGCAAGATGACCTTCAAGGACGCCCACCGCTTGAAAGAGCTGGAAGGCCAGCTGGCGTCCCTCCCCGCCGACATCGCCCGCCACGACGCCACCCTGTCCGACCCCGGCCTCTTCGCCCGCGACCGCAAGGCCTTCGACCGCGCCACCGCCAACGCCGACCGCGCCCGCGCGCTGCTGTCGGCGGCGGAGGAGGAGTGGCTGGAGCTGGAGGCGAGGCGCGAGGCGCTGGCCGGCTAGACTGATTGCAATTACTGCAATCATGCTTTAGTCCGCTATCGTGAACAGCAAGCAGATAAAGACGCTCGCGGCCGTCTTCATCGACCCGGTGTTGGCGACGATCGAATGGGCGGCGATCGAGAGCCTTCTTGTCGCGGCGGGCTGCTCCGTGGCCGAAGGGGCCGGGTCGCGGGTGAAGTTCACATTCGGTCTGGAGGTGGAGGTGTTTCATCGCCCCCACCCCGCCAGGGAGGCCAAACGCTATCAGGTTCGCGCGGCCCGCGCCTTCCTGCTCAGATTGGGAATTCGGCCATGAACACCATGCACCACAAGGGCTATTACGCCGCCGTCGAATACGACGCCGAGGACGAGATCTTCTTCGGCCATCTGGCCGGCATCCGCGACGGGGTCGGCTTTCACGCTGACACCGTGGCCGATCTAAAGGCGGCTTTTTTCGAGGCGGTCGATGACTACATCGATTTCTGCGCCAAACTGGGCAAGGACCCCCAGAAGCCCTATTCCGGCAAGGTCATGTTCCGTGTCGACCCCCAGGTCCACGCCCGCGCAGCGCTGGCGGCCCAGTTGGCCGGCAAGAGCCTGAACGCCTGGGGCGAGGAAGCTCTGCGCCAGGCCGCCGATAACGCCGTCGGCTCACACAAGGCGCCCTGACAAGGGCTTCAGCCGCATCCTCGGCATCGCGCGCAACGACCAACCCACTGATGACCCTGACCATCCGCCGCCTGGACCTGACCCCGGCCGAACGCCGGGCCGCCGTGCGTGGCAATGCGACCCTGGATGTGAGCTATCGATAGGTTTTCCATCTGGTCCGGGGCGAGGAAGCTGGAGTTGCTGCCGCGTCTGAAAGCCGACGGCTGACGGCGACCTGCGCGACCTGCCGCCCGCCCCGTTCGTCAGCGGCGATCTCGATCCCCTGCGCGACGACAGCCGCCCGATGGCAGACGCCTGGCCCACCGATGCCGAACTGTTGGAGGTGCCACTGGCTCCGCACGGCTTAATCCACTTCGGCGGACCGCTGGCGACCCGGTCAATGGCCGAGATTCAAGCCTGGCTGGAGCGCCGCCTGACGGCTCTCGAGGCCGCCTGAGACAACGACCCGGCTCGAAAGACCGGCCATACGGGCGGAATTCGCGTTCGAAACATCGTCCCTGTGCAGAAGTCGCAAGAGCTTCACAAAGCACAGAAAATTGCCAGGAACACACACTGCTGTCCCGCCCCTGCAAACTTTATCCACAACACCATCCACAGACGGTCATTACGGACCGCTTGCCAGTTCCGCGGATCGGAGCGAGCTTGATCAGGCCGAGGGACACGGCGGCGCGGAAAACCGGGGAGACCCGGGGATCAAAGCGGACCGGCCCGGCTCTCTGACCCAGGCGACCGGACCTCTTCGGAGGCGAGGCACGAGGGGCAGGATCAAGGCTCCCGAACTCACGAAGGCTTCGGCCGGAGCGGGTTCACGGAGAACCGGATCGGGATCGACGGACGACGCAGGTTCGACCTGCGGTACGCCAGAGACCCGGAGCGCGACAGGATACAGCTGACCACCGCCGGGGTTCGCCCCGCCGTTGTAAAGCCAGGGTTCTGAACCTCAACGGCCAAGTCCAACCCGGACTTGGCGAGGGGACGAGGAAAACCGGTTCGCCGGGGATCTTCGTCCCCTCGCTCAATTCTGGAGTGCGCTATCGCTCCCGGCGCGGCCGCTCGCTGCTTGAACGCCGTCAATCGTCATCCCCCCACTTGATCGGCAGACCGGGCCACGGATTCCGCCAGGGCCAGTTCCGCCATGTCGCGCTGGATCTCGTGCAGGGTCCCCAGACCATAGCCGTCCGGGTCGCCGTCACTGTTTCTCCGGGCGTCGATCAGCGTATCCAGCGCCTCGACCATCTCCGAGAACGGGCGCTTCGAGGCCGGGCGGCGCGCCAGCAACCTGACCAGCAGGCCCTGCGCAATCGCCTTCGCCTCCAGCACGTCCCTCCCGACGTTGCAACCGCCGCCCGATGACCAGTGGCTGGAAGCCAGCCGTGCTTCGCCGTCTGCCCGTTGCCGGGCAAAAATCAACACCAGCCGCGGGTAAAAAGGCCTGAGCCGTCGCCCAAGGGCACCGGGCTTGAGGATGCCGGCCGTCTCTATCACCGCCGTCTCAAGCGCAGGCGACAGCGCCTCGCCCGTCTGCAGGGCGACCGTCTCCACCAGCGACCGCAGCCGCCGCTTCTCGAATATCCGGTCGATCCAGCCCATAGGGCCCCACTCTCGCGTCCGCCAACGCCCCGCCGGTCGAGCTTCAGGACATCCTGCGACCGTGGTCAATGGGTGCGGGATATCGCCGCCCTTCCCCTCCGCCAACCTGAGCCTTACACAAGGTCATGACCTTGCGTGGGAATCGTCCAGCCCTCCCCGATCGCCGCGCCCTTCTGGCCGGAGCCGGTGCCGTGGCGGCCATGACTGCGCTCGCCGCCTGCGGCAGGTCCGAAGCCCCCGTCGACGAGGAAGGCCGCGTGCGGCTCCGTTTCGCCACCGACTGGCGGGCCCAGGCCGAGCAAGGCGGCTTCTATCAGGCGATCGCCTCCGGTGCCTATGCCAAGCGCGGGCTGAACGTCCAGATCATCCAGGGTGGCCCGGGCGTGAATGTGCCCCAGCTGCTGGCCACCGGCGCGGTCGAACTGGGCATGGGCTCCAACAGCTTCATCCCGATGAACCTCGTCGCCGAGGGGGCACCGGTGAAGGCCGTCGCCGCCTTCTTCCAGAAGGACCCCCAGGTCCTGATCGCCCACCCTGATCCCGCGCTCGAGACCATAGCCGACCTTAAGGGCCGTCCCTTCCTGCTGGCCGATGCCTCGGTCACCGCCTTCTGGGTCTGGCTGAAGTCCAAATACGGCTTCACCGACGATCAGGTCCGCAAATATACCTTCAACCTCGCCCCCTTCCTGGCCGACGAGCGGGCGGTGCAGCAGGGCTATCTGACCTCGGAGCCGTACACGATCGAGCAGGAGGCGGGCATAGTTCCGAAGGTCTTCCTGCTGGCCGACGAGGGCTACCCGTCCTACGCTACCATGGTCTTGGCCCCCAACGCCTTCGCCCGCGACAACGCCGCCGCCCTGCGCAGCTTCATCGCCGCCTCGGCCGAGGGCTGGCGCGACTATATCCAGGGCGACGGCCAGACGCCCTGGAATCGGGCCGCCGACGCCCTGATCCGCAAGGCCAACCCCGAGATGACCCAGGCCATTCTCGACCAGGCCCGGGCCAAGCTGAAGGCGAACGGCATGGTCGATGGCGGGGACGCGGCTCTCTACGGCCTCGGGGCCATGACCGCCGAGCGCTGGCAGACCTTCTTCCAGGTCACATCCGAGGCGGGCGTCTATCCGGCCAACCTCGACTGGCGCCAAGCCTTCACCACCCAGTATCTGCCCGGCCGTGGCTGAGACGGCGGCGCTGTCCGGCGTCGTCGTCCGCTATCCCGGACGCGCGCCCATCGGCCCGGTCGACTTCAACGTAGCGCCGGGCGAGATCGTCGCTGTGGTCGGTGCCTCGGGTGCGGGCAAGTCCACCCTCCTGCGCCTGCTCGCCGGGCTCGAACGCCCAGCCGAGGGAACCACCTCGACCCGTCCCGGCCGCGTGGGCTTCGTTTTCCAGACCCCGACCCTGATGCCCTGGGCTGACGCCCTGGCCAATGTGGCCCTGCCGCTGGAACTGGCCGGAACGCCTCGCGCCGAGGCGCGCGCCCGCGCGGCGGACGCCCTCGCCGCCGTCGGTCTCGGCGAGCGGTTGACGGCCCGGCCGCACCAACTGTCCGGCGGCATGGCAATGCGCGTCTCGCTGGCCCGCGCCCTGGTCACCGAGCCGGACCTGCTGCTGCTCGACGAGCCGTTCGCCGCCCTCGACAGCGTCACCCGTCGTCGCCTGATCGAGGACCTTCACCGCCTGTGGGCGTCCCGCGCCCCGCGCCCGTCCATCGTCTTCGTCACCCATGACGTGGAGGAGGCCGTCTATCTGGCGGGACAAACCCTCGTGCTGGACGCCGCGACGGGACGGGTGACGATGGCACTGGCCACGCCCGGCGCGCTGCCGAGGCCGGAGGGCTGGCGAGCGGAGGCGGGTTATCGAGAAGCCGTCGAAAGGCTCGCCGCCGAACTGGCCCGCAGCATGGCCACTGCGGGAACGGGGTCATGACCCGCTTCCTTCCCCCCACGCTGCTGACCCTCCTCCTGCTCGCCGCATGGGAGATCGCCTGCCGCGCGCTCGACGTGCCCGTCTACTTCCTGCCGCCGCCCAGCGCCGTCGCGGTGGCCCTGGTCGAGCGCGCGCCCCTGCTCGCCTCCTCCGCCGCAGTTACCTTCTGGATGGCGCTTCAGGCCCTGATGGTCGCCGGCGGTCTCGGTGGGGGCCTGGCCCTGCTCGTGTCGCTCAGCCGTCCGGCGGAACAGGCCGTGCGACCCCTCGCCGTCGCGCTGCAGGTCACGCCCGTGGTCGCCATCGCCCCCCTGGTGCTGATCTGGACGGGTCTGGATCACGCCGATCGGGCCGTTGTCATCCTGGCTGCGACCGTCGCCTTCTTCCCCCTGTTCTCGGGCATGTTGACAGGCCTGAAATCGGCCGATCCGGACCTTGAGCGGCTGTTCGACCTCTACGGTGCCTCGCCGCTCCAGCGCTTGGTCCGCCTGCGCCTTCCCGCCGCGCTTCCGTTCGCGCTGGAGGGTTTGCGCGTCGCCTCGGGATTGGCTGTGATCGGGGCGGTGGTGGCCGAATTCGTGTCCGGCTCCGGCGCCTCCCAAGGCCTGGCCTGGCGACTGCTCGAGGCGGGAAACCGGCTTCGCACCGCCGACATGCTGGCGGCGCTCGTCTGTTTGATGATCATGGGACTGCTACTTAACGCGGCCGTCGGCGCGGTGGAACGGCGAGCGCGCCACACGCTCCGATAGTCGAATACGCCAGATTGTTCGCCACCACGAACCTCCCGTTAGTGGCGGGTTAAGCCCGGGCGCATAGCTTGCGCATCTTGTCCCCGCGTCCCGGAGCTGCCCGTTGAGCCGCCCCCCGATCCTGATCCCGGTCGCTCTCGCCGCGCTGGGAGCCGTCGCGCTCGCGGGAAACGCGGTCGCCCAGACGGCGGGCCAGACCGTGGGCCAGACCTCGGGCCACACCTCGGGCCAGACGCCGGGATCACGCTCTCTGTCATGGCAGGCACGCATTGAGGCCAGCCGGACTGCAACCCAACCCGTCGCCGCCCGCGCAGGCCGCCGGCCCAATCCCGTCATTCCACACGGCAGTATGGCCGCCGCCACCCCGCCGCGTCCGGGGCTGACGCCGGCTCCCGGCGGAACGCCCGTTCCACTGAAGCCTGCCAACGCCTGGATGCGTCCGGCCGCCGTGGTCCAGGCCGCGCCGATCGCCGCCCCCATGGCCGTGCTCGAGCCGCCCCCTTCAACCGTCATCCAGCCCCCTCCGACCGGCTATGCCCGCGCCGCGCCATCGACCCCTGACGCGGTCGCCGACCCGATTGCGCCCCGCCGCGATGCGCCGGTCTTCCGCATGCAGAAGGACGCGCGACAGCCGGTCGCCGGCCAGGAGACGGCCGAAGTCGCCGCCCGCGCCGAGCCGACCCGCCCCGAGCCCATACGTATGGCCGTCGCGCGCAACACCGCCGACCGTCCGCCCCAGCAGGGCGTGCGCTACTATTCAGTCCATCGTCAGAACGGCCGGCGGCCCGACGCCATGGTCATGCCTCAGCCGACCTGCGTCGACGACCTGACCTTGACCCTGCCCGAGACCCCGGCGTCGCAGGACCTGGCCCAGCCCGATCAGGCTACGACCCTCATTCGCGACAGTCAGGGCCGGGTGCGCGCCGCGCCGGCCGCCTCCGACGGGGACCATCAGTGAGTGCGGTCGCAGCGGCCTCGCGCCTGCCCCACCTGATCGCCCTCGCGCAAGAAGGCTCCAGCGAAAAGCGCCGTGACCTGCTGCGCGAACTGACCGGGCATTTCTTCGGCTCGACCGTACGCACCGCCAGGGAATACGAGCTCTACGGGACGGTTCTGGCGCGCCTGGCCGCAGACATGGAAACCGCGGTCCGGGCCGAGCTTTCGCTTCGCTTCGCCACCGCGCCAGACGCGCCCGCCATCCTGATCCGCCGCCTCGCCGACGACGAGGCCTCCGTCGCCGGCGCCGTTCTGGCCTCGTCTCCGGTGCTGACCGATGACGACCTGCTGGGCGTCGTCCGCCGTCACGGCCAGGACCATCTGCGCGCCGTCTCGACCCGCGCCTCGGTGTCCGAAGCCGTCGCCGAGGTCATCGTGGAACGCGGCGACGACCAGACGCTGGGAACCTTGCTGCGTAACGACGGCGCCCGCCTGTCGCGCAAGGCGTCCGAAACCGCCGTCGAACGCGCCAAGGCCAATCCGGCGCTGCACGAAGCCACCGTCTATCGCGCCACCCTGCCGGCCGACCTGCTGAACGATATGTATTTCGTGGTCGAGGCCCGACTGCGTCGACAGATCCTGGAACAGAACGCCCGCATGGATCCGGCGCTGCTGGAAAGCGCCCTGGCCGCCGGTCGCGCCCGCGTCGCCGCCGACGACGGCGCCCTGCCCGCCGACTATGCCGAGTGCCGAAACTACGTCGAGGAGCTGAAGGCCGCCGGCCAGCTGACGCCGCAGATGCTCGCGCGCTTCCTGCGTTCTGGCGGCCAGACCAGCTTCCTGATCGCCTTGGCCCAGCTTGCGGACATCGATTTCCACACCGCCCGCCAGATCGTCGAACGCCGCGAGCTGGACGCCCTTGCCGTGGTCTGCAAGGCCGCCGACCTCGATCGGGCCCTGTTCCTGACCAATGCCGTGGTGCTGTTGAACGACGACGGCGATGCCATGGCCAAGGCCCATTCCTATGCCCGCATGTACTCCGAGCTGACGCGCGAGGCGGCGCTCAGGACCATCCGCTTTTGGCGCATGCGGCGCGGCGCGGCGGCGGCTTGAACCCACGAAAAAACCCGCCTCCGTTTCCGGGAGCGGGCGTCTTCATCCAGCCTTGGCCGGCCGCCTACTTTTTGGCGGCGCGAACCGGAGCGCGGGCGGGTTTGCGACCGCCTTGGCCGAGACCCATCTGCTTGGCCAGGTCCGAACGCGCCTTGGCATAGTTGGGCGCGACCATCGGATAGTCCTTGGCCAGACCCCATTTGGCCCGGTACTCCTCGGGGCTCTGATTGTATTTGGTTCGTAGATGGCGCTTCAGTGACTTGAATTTGCGACCATCTTCCAGACAGATCAGGTAGTCCGGCGTGATCGACTTGCGGATCGGCACGGCCGGTTCCTTGATCTCCGGTTCCGGCTCCACGGAGCCTTTCGAGACCTGAATCAGCGCAGCGTGAATGCTGGAGATCAGGGCCGGCACCTCGACGGCCTGGACGTTGTTGTTGCTGACGTACGCCGAAACGATGTCGGCGGTCATCTCGAGCAGTTGGGCGTTGTCTTCCATTCGTGTGGCCTGACCTTGTTGTACATTTTATATCGACCGAACTTTGTGCCCGG
The DNA here is from genome assembly GCF_041688735.1 of Brevundimonas sp. Taxonomy (GTDB): domain Bacteria; phylum Pseudomonadota; class Alphaproteobacteria; order Caulobacterales; family Caulobacteraceae; genus Brevundimonas. Next base: position 266 of record NZ_JBDNHO010000005.1, on the reverse strand, counting down.
CCTTTAGATCAGTAAATATAGACGATAATCGAATCGCGCAACATCGTATTCGCAGCCAACCAGTGCATTGACGAGCGGGCGGAAACACTAGGCTCAGGACTCATTGATCATAGCCAGAAGATCACCGTGGCGGCGATGGCGATGGCGGACATGAAGGTGTGTGCGCATCGGTCGTAGCGGGTATGGATGCGTCGCCAGTCCTTGAGCCTGCCGAACATGTTCTCGATCCGGTGGCGCTGTCGGTAGAGCGTTTTATCGTAGTCGAT
>NZ_JBDNHO010000067.1:0-4681 GCF_041688735.1 Brevundimonas sp. | reverse complement strand
GGTTGTAGATCGTCTTGTGCGGCCCGTAGTCCCTGGGTGCATCGCGCCAACGAAGGCCGTTCCTGATGACGAAGATGATCCCGCTCAGCACCCGCTTGTCGTCCACTCGTGGAATGCCGTGCGACAGCGGGAAATATGGCGTGATCCGACGCATCTGCTTGTTCGTCAGCCAAAACAGATCACTCATGACAGGCTCCTCCTGCCACCAGTGAATCAGATCGCCACGACCGTGTGAATCCCTTTAATGGGTCCTGAGCCTAGGGCACGCGCCCCGCAACCAGCACATTCTGCACACTCCGCCCCATGGGATCGCGCGATTGCCATTTTTCGCCGACGCCAGCCTCGATCAGCGAGGTGCAGAAGCGGGGCACCAGCACATATAGCGAAATCGGTCTTGATGGACGCAGTCCATCAAGGCTCAGATTTCGCTCCAGCATGATTCTGGACCATTTTTTGGATTCAGGTCGATTCGACCTGAAGCAAAAGTGGTCTAGGGCCGGATGTTGGTCAGGCAAACCCGGTTTCCGCTGACCGTCCAGCGCGCCTCCAGTGTGCGGCCGTCCGAGAAATGGGCCACGTAGGTGCCGTCGGGATTGAACCAGTGTTTGACCCAGCCCCCGTCCGGGTAACGCGACACCACAGTATTGCCGAAGGCGAAATCCATATCGGCTCGAACGGAACCGGCCGTCAAACAAGCGACCGCAAGGGTCGCGACGCAAAGCGTACGCAGCATACTGGTCCCTCAACCATCCCGATGGGGACTATTAAAAAACGCTTGACCGATACCAACCCCCGCCGTGGCTGACCCCCGAATAGTTGACTCTGGCGTGCGGGCTTCTATATGCGGCCTACGTTCGGGACAGGACTGGCGAATTCGCGCCGCCCGCTCGCCCACAGACAGGGCGGTTCCGCGACATCACGCGACGACCCGATGCGCGGGACGTCCTTTTCCAGTCCCAAGGACTCATGACAGAATTCTCCCAGTTGGGCCTGTCGGCCATGACCCTGCAAGCGGTCGCCGACACCGGTTACACGACCGCCACCCCGATCCAGGCCCAGGCCATCCCGGTCGCCCTGGCAGGACGCGACGTCCTCGGCATCGCCCAGACGGGCACGGGCAAGACCGCAGCTTTCACCCTGCCCCTGGTCGAGCGCCTGTCGGCGGGTCGCGCCCGCGCCCGCATGCCGCGCGCCCTGGTGCTGGCCCCGACCCGCGAACTGGCCGATCAGGTCGCCGAAAGCTTCGCCAAATACGCCAAGGGCACCAAGCTGACGTGGGTGCTGCTGATCGGCGGCGTCTCGATGGGCGACCAGGTCGCGGCCTTGAACAAGGGCGTCGACGTGTTGATCGCCACGCCCGGTCGACTGATCGACCTGTTCGAACGCGGCAAGATGATGCTGAACGGCGTCGAGATCATGGTCGTCGACGAAGCCGACCGCATGCTCGACATGGGCTTCATCCCGGACATCGAGAAGATCTTCAAACTGACGCCGCCCAAGCGCCAGACCTTGTTCTTCTCGGCGACCATGCCGCCCGAGATCACACGTCTGACGACCCAGTTCCTCAAGGACCCGACCCGTATCGAGGCCTCGCGCCCCGCCTCGACGGCGGAGACCATCACCCAGTATCTGGTCCGCATCCCGTCCAGCGACCCAAAGATGAAGCGCGCCGCCCTGCGCGCCCTGATCGGCCGGGCCGATGTCAAGAACGGCATCGTCTTCTGCAATCGCAAATCCGAAGTGGACGTCGTCGCCAAGTCCCTCAAGCAGCACGGCTTCAACGCCGCGCCGATCCACGGCGACCTGGACCAGTCCCTGCGCACCAAGACGCTGGCGTCCTTCCGCTCCGGCGAGCTGATGCTGCTGGTGGCGTCCGACGTCGCCGCGCGTGGCCTCGACATCCCCGACGTCAGCCACGTCTTCAACTACGACGTCTCGTACCACGCCGACGACTACGTCCACCGCATCGGGCGCACGGGACGCGCCGGCAAGCTGGGACAGACCTTCATGATCGTGACGCCGGGCGACGAGCGTTCACTCGACAAGGTCCTGAAGCTGATCAAGATGGACCCCGAAGAGCTCGTGTTGGACAGCTCCGACCTGGGCAGTGGCGGTCGTGAGCAGCCGCGCCGCGAAGCCGAAAATTCGGTCAAGCCGGCTCGAGGCCGCAACGGCCGCGGCCGTAGCGATAAACCCGCCGAAACCGCAGCTCAGGTCGCGACGGAAGCGACCCCCGCTCCCGTTGAGGTCGAGGCCCCGGCCCAAGCCCCGACCCAGGCCCCGGCCGAAGCACCTCCGGCCACCCGGTCGCGCAGCCGCCGCGCCTCGAAGCCGAAGCCGCCCGCCACCGAAATCGCGCCCACCGCTCCGGTCGCCGCCTCACCCACCCCGCCACTCGCGGATGAACCTGCCGCCGTCGTCGAACGTCCGGCCCAGGAAGCGCATCTGCGGCAATCGGACCGTCGCGGTGATCGCGCCGAACCCGAAGCGCTACGCTCGAACGGCCGCCCCTTCGGCGAGGGCGACGTCCCCGCCTTCCTGCGCCGGCCCATTTCGCGCAAGGCCTGAAAAATCGGCGTTTGGGCGATCAGGTTTAACCGGCCGTTACCGAACGCCGGTTAGCGTATCGAACTGAGGCGGTCCCCAAGGGCGTTCCGCCGGGGAACTCAGAATGTCGACACCGTTCGAGTCCATGCTTCGCGGCCCTGACGCCTATGCCATGGCGCGTCGGGCGCTGGAGGAGATGGAGGCAGCGTCTCTTTGGCCGACGCCACTCAATTTCGAACTGTGGCTGCACTATCTCGCCGAACCCGAAGGCGCGCTGGCCCGCGAGATGAAGCGCCTGCTGTCGACGGGCGATCCGTTCACCGAGGCCACTTCGGACCTGCTCGCCGCAGAATACCTGCCGCGTGGCCGAATGACCGAGGAAATCAGAGACGCCGGCCGCGTCCTCGACCGCGAGCTGTCCAGCGTGACCGAAGCCATCTCGCGGGCACACCGGTCCAACGCCGACTACGGCCGCACCCTCGAGGGCGCTGCTACCCAGATGGCCAGCGCGGATGACGCGCCGCAGCTCAAGAGCATCGTCGCCGGCCTGACGCGCGCCACCCGCCGGGTCCAGACCGAGAACGAGTCCCTCGAGAAAAAGCTGGAAGTCTCCACCGGCGAGGTCGCCCGCCTGCGTGAACACCTCCAGCAGGTCCGTCGGGACTCCATGACCGATGGCCTGACCAACCTGGCGAACCGAAAGGCCTTCGATGAGCACCTGGCTTCGGCCTGCAGCGACGCGGAGACCCAGTGCGAGCGTTTGGCCCTCGCCGTCCTCGACATCGATCACTTCAAGCGGTTCAACGATACCTGGGGCCACCAGACGGGCGATCTGGTCCTGCGCTACGTCGCCAGCGTCATGGGTCGCGTCGCTGCGGATCCCCGCATCGCGGCCCGCTACGGCGGCGAGGAGTTCGCCCTTATCTTCCCCCGCGAAAGTCTGGGACAGGTCGAGACCGCGCTTGAAATGGTTCGCAAGGAAATCGCGTCACGACAGTTGCGCCGCCGCTCGACCAACGACGACCTGGGCACGGTGACGATCTCGGCGGGCTTCGCCGTCCGTCGCGCCGGCGAGACCGCGTCCAGCCTGCTCGAGCGGGCCGACACAGCCCTTTATGCGTCCAAGCACGCCGGGCGCAACCGGGTCACCTTCGCGGATAGCCTGGACCAGGCCGCCTGAGGCCTTGGCTCGACGCCAATTGGCGGCATAGTCGCCCGATGCGCAGCTTCGCCTTCGCCCTCGCCTACTGGTCGCTCTCCATCGTCTACGCTTCGGCAGCAGCCTTCGCCGCCCTGGCTCCGGGCCGCGCGGCGACCGGCTGGATCATTCGTCGCTACGTCAAGCGCATGGTCCAGGCCATGCGTCTGCTGGCCGGAATTCGTATCCAGGTGCGCGGCCGCGAACGCCTTCCCACCGGCGGCTTCATCATCGCCTCGAAACATCAGAGCTGGGGCGACGGCTTCGCCACCTACGACCAGTTCGACGATCTCGCCTTCGTCACCGGCGACCATCTGGAGAAGTTTCCGCTGCTCGGCACAGTGTTGAGGAAGCTGGGGGCCATCGTCGTCAACAGCTGTGGCGGGCGCGAAGCGCGCGACTCCCTCAAGCAGCGCGGGGCCGACGCCCACGCCGAAGGCCGCAAGATTCTGATCTATCCTGAAGGCAATCTGGCCAGGATCGGAGAGAAGTTCCGCTACCGCTCGGGCGTCTGGCACATGTACCGTGACTTCGCCATGCCGGTGGTACCGCTGGCCACCAACCTCGGCCTGTTCTGGCCGCAGGACACCTATCGAAAGACCCAGGGCATGGCGACGCTGGAGTTCCTCGATCCCATTCCCACAGGGCTGGGCAAGGAGGAGTTTCTGGCCCGGCTGGAGACGGCGGTCGAAGGCAGGACGGCCGAGCTGATCGCGGAGGCCACCGGCAACGCGGCCGTGCCCGCCATCCTGGTGCGGGCACCGGATGAGATCGCCCGCACCGCCCGGGTCGCAGTCTAGGCTCAGGACCCATTAAAGGGATTCACACGGTCGTGGCGATCTGATTCACTGGTGGCAGGAGGAGCCTGTCATGAGTGATCTGTTTTGGCTGACGAACAAGCAGATGCGTCGGATCAAGCCATATTTCCCGCTGTCG
>NZ_JBDNHO010000066.1:0-3551 GCF_041688735.1 Brevundimonas sp. | reverse complement strand
TGGGTCGCGGGCGGGGTCTTGGTGACGAAGGTGAAGCTCTTGTCCTGATAGACGGTGATCACCGTCGGCAGGGGCGTGCCTTTGACTTCCTTCTCGGTGCGGGCGTTGAACTCCTTGACGAAGCCCATGATGTTGACGCCGCGCTGGCCGAGGGCCGGCCCGATCGGGGGGGAAGGCGTGGCGGAACCCGCCGGCACCTGCAATTTGATATAGCCCAGAATCTTCTTGGCCATTGGTCTCTCCTGACGATGGCCCCGAACTCAATCGGGACCGGTGAGCCGTGGTCTGGCATGGCTGCCTCCCACGGATTTATGCGGGCGAACCCGCACCGCCCTGTTCAGAGCGAGGCGCGCGTTTAGCGGATAAGGGGGACAAATACAATCCGTGCATCCCCGCGAAAGCGGGGACCCAGTGCTTTCGCTGAAACACCGGCGGATGGGATTCCCGTCAAAGCAAACCCGGTGGCTCCGATCGCCCAAAGAACTGGGTCCCCGCTTTCGCGGGGATGAGCGGAGTTATTTGTTGCCTCAGCCCGCGTTCTTCTCGACCTGACTGTATTCCAGATCGACCGGCGTGGGCCGGCCGAAGATCGACACGGCGACGCGCAGGCGGGCGCCGTCCTCGTCGACGCTCTCGACCTGACCCTCGAAACTGGCGAAGGGTCCGTCGATGACCTTGACGGTCTCGCCGATGTCGAAGCGGATGGTGGGCTTGGGACGTTCGACGCCCTCTTCCACCTGGCCGATGATGTTCTGGACCTCGCGCTCCGAGACCGGCAGCGGCTTGGTGCCGCCCGCGGCACCCAGGAAGCCCGTTACCTTCGGTGTGTTCTTGACCAGGTGATAGGCCTGGTCGGTCATCTCCATCTTCACCAGCACATAGCCGGGGAAGAATTTGCGCTCGGAATTGACCTTGCGACCGCGACGGATCTCGACGACCTCCTCGGTCGGCACCAGGATCTCGCTGAAGTGGTCGGCCAGGCCCTGCTGGCGCGCCTGATCCGTCAGGTGCTGCGCGACCTTCTTCTCGAAGTTCGAATAGGCGTGGACGATGTACCACTTGTGCCGGGGATTGGCGGCGGGCTTGGGGGCGACGTCAGTCATGTGAATCTCTCAGCTGCCGATCGCGAGGATGAAGCTGGACAGCCTGGCGAGGCCAAAATCGATCACGAAGAAGAAGACGACGGCGATCGCGACCATGATGAAGACCATCACCGAGGTGATCCACGTCTCCTTGCGGCTCGGCCACACGATCTTGCGCCCTTCGGCGCGGACCTGGCTGGCGAACTGCGGGATCGAGGTGCGCTTCTTCGGCGGCGAGGCGTCGGCCGCCACGGCGTTGCCGGCGATGACGGGTTGGGCAGTCTGGGTACGACGACCCGACGGGGTCTTGGCCTTGGCCATGCTCGGTTCTCGTTTCAACGCGATCTGAGGGAGCAGATGGGTATCCGCGCCGTCAGAGAAAAGTGGCAGGAGTGGAGGGACTCGAACCCACGACCCTCGGTTTTGGAGACCGATGCTCTACCAGCTGAGCTACACTCCTAAGGTCCGGACAAAACCATGACGCGCCTGAGGTGGACCCCGGGCGCGCCGTTTCGGCCAGACCGCGGCGTATGCCCGACCGCGCTTGGGTTTTCAAGCCGGAAAGCCGTCAGTCTTCGTACTGCGCCGCGACCGCTTCCCGCTCTTCCCGGGCGTTGATCACCTGTTTGAACAACAGTTTGTCGATGCGGCGGTCGTCCATGTCGATGATCTCGACCTCGAACCGGCCCAGTTGCAGGACTTCGCCTTCTTTCGGTACCCGCGACAGCTGATGCAGCACCAGTCCGGCCACGGTGTGGAAGCCGTCGGCCTCACCGAAATCCTCGCCCAGCACGTCGGCCAGTTCATCGATATCGGTCTGCCCGTCGACCAGCCAGCTGCCGTCCTCGCGCAGACGCACATTGACCTCGGCGTCGTCATGGCCCTCGTCGAAATCGCCGGCGATCATCTCCAGCAGGTCGGTGGCCGTCACCACCCCCTCGAAGGCACCGAATTCGTCGACCAGGAAGGCCATGTGGACCTTCGACGCCTTCATGATCCCGAGCGCTTTCAGCACCGAGGTCGATTGCGGAATGAAGGCCGGGGTCTGGATATGCTTTTCGACATTGAACTCGCCGTTGTCGAGCAGGCTGTCCAGCAGGTCCTTCTTGTGAACCACGCCCAGCGGGTTATCGACGTCGTTCTCGCGCGCCACGACGATGCGCGAATAGGGGCAGGTCCGCACCTCCTCGCGCAGTTGCTTGTCGCTGTCGTCCAGAGCGATCCAGAACACTTCATGGCGCGGCGTCATGGCCACGCGGATGGGACGGTCGCCGAGGCGGAGAATCTCTTCGATCATCTCCTGCTCTTCCGGCTCGATCAGGCCCGCCGACGTGCCCTCGGCGATCATGGTCTCGACCTCTTCCTGGGTCACGTCCGAGCCGTCGCGGTCCTTGACGCCCATGAGTTTGAGGATGGCCGAGGTCGAGGCCGTCAGGACCACGACGAAAGGCTTCAGAATGATCGCCACTGTCGCGATCGGTGCCGCCATCTTGGAGGCGATGCTCTCCGGGAAGATCAGCGCCAGGCGTTTGGGCACCAGTTCGCCGGCGATCACCGACACATAGGTGATGAAGATGATGACCAGCACGGTCGAGAACACATGGGTAAAGGCCGCGAATGCCGGGAAAATAGCCTCGAGGATAAGGTCAAGCTCTCCGGCGATCGCCGCCTGGCCATAGGCGCCCGACGCAATGCCGATCAGGGTGATGCCGACCTGGACCGCCGACAGGAAATGCGTCGGTTCCTCGGCCAGTTTCAGCGCCGCACGGGCACCCTTGTCGCCACGCTCCGCGCGGCTCTGCAACTTGGACTTCCGCGAGGATACGACCGCCAACTCGGTCATGGCGAACAGGCCGTTGAGCACCACAAGGGCCAGAACGACGACGATGGCGATGGCTAACATCTAGGGGAAGTGGGACCGGCGCGGCGCGACATCCGGCGTCCGCAAAACCTATAATAGGGAGATTTCTCTCCCTCCGCCATGGATTCCTTGAACGTCAGCGCGCGCGGCCGGCCTCGACCGAGCCATAGGCGCCGCGAGAGGCTCCGTCGTCCGGCAATGGGGCGCAGGCCGACATGCCGATCAGGGTGCCGATGAACAGGCCGATGTGCAGGGAGCGCCGCATGGTTACTCAAATCCTAACGTCCAGAGTGCGAACGTGGGGATCGGTTTGCGGTTGCATGCAAGGCGACGCGCGCTGGAGGGGTGCCTTAACCACACTTCTCCCCTCACCGGAGAAGGCGTCGGATGCAAAAACGGCCCCGGGTCTGTCCCCGGGGCCGCTCTGTATCTTTCTTCCTCCCCCTTCGGCGGGGAGAGCCCGATGGTTACTCCGTAATCTTCGAAACGACCCCTGCTCCAACCGTGCGGCCGCCTTCGCGGATGGCGAAGCGCAGCTTTTCTTCCATGGCGATCGGGGTGATCAGCTCGACGTTCAGCTCGGCGTTGTCGCCGGGCATGATCATCTC
>NZ_JBDNHO010000065.1:0-24680 GCF_041688735.1 Brevundimonas sp. | reverse complement strand
GTCGCCGCCTATAACTTCGCCAAGCGTCTCAAGACGCTCAAGGGCCTCACGCCCTACGAAGCCATCTGCAAAACATGGACAAACGAGCCAGAACGATTCAGGATTAATCCGATCCATCAAACTCCGGGACCAAACATCTAGTCCTATGCGCGGTGATCCTGCGCCCGGCCAGACGCCGTGGCGGTTTCAACGCCTGAGGGGATTTGATCGACGCGATGCGCTTCCGGATTGAAGTCCTGGTCCTCTCCGTGGTCGCGCTCCTGTTTGCGAGCGGGGCGGGTCGCGCTGAACCTCTGGATACCGCAGCCGTGCACGCGGAACCGCAATATTATCTCCTCGCCCTGCCGACGGCACCGGTTTCCGAGATCGCGGCTCAGGTTCTCGGCGAAGCGCTTGGCTTGCCGTTCCAGATCGATGACGACGTCGACGCCGAGATGAGTTTCCGGGCCGAGGGCCTGTTCGCGCCCAAAGCCTTGGCCAAGGAATTCGGCGACCGGCTCCGGGACGTGGACGTGGCTCTGGTAGACCGTCCGTCCGAGGGCCTCTGGCTAATCCCTGCCGGCGAGTTGAGCGAGACGCTTTCCGAGGGGGCCTTGCTGGTGACTTCCCAAGGGTCGGTGGCCACGGTCGCGAAGACGTCGATCCCGCCGATGGCAGCCCGAGGCATCGACGACGGCAATCCCCCGCCTGATCAGAACTGGCCCGGATGGTTGGCCATGGCCACGATCGCGGCTGCCGCTGGTTGGAGTGGCTGGCTGGTCCTGGCAGCTACAGAAAGACGGCGCGGGATCGCCCTACCCGCCCTGCCCTCCCCGCCCGAACCACCGGGCGACGATCTGATCGTGCCGTATTTCGAACAGGTCGCCACTCCGCCGCAGCATGCAATCGAGCCACCTCCGCGTATATAGATGTGGGTGCCGGGGTCCCATCTCGTGATCGACCCGGGCCTGCATTCCCGTGTGAGCTTGTCAGTCCTGCTCCAGGACTCCGCGCCCTTGCCACGATCGTGGTGCGGCGCAGCGCCGATGGTGACACCCTTGGCGCCGTGTGGACCCCCCGGCGCGACGTACCCGTCAGCGTCTTGCAGAACGCCAGGCCGCCTGGAGCGAAATGCTAGAGCCTGATTTACGGCGTCGGCGGAATCGCGAAGCGATCCCCCTCGACCGATCAGGCTCTAGGACACCGGCGCTTCTGCCGGCACGGGCGGCGGCGGCGGCGGCACAGGGACCGGTTGTAGCGTCACTCCGGGGAATGGCGCGGCGGCTCCAGCGTCACGCAGCCGGTCATAATTTTCCCGCGAGTCGATCCGCACATCCTCGACGTCACGCAGGATAGTCGTCCGAAGGAAGATGAATAGCGTCCGACGCGTCTGGCTGGTTCGCCTTGATCTGAACAGGCCACCGATTCCCGGCAAGTTGCCCAGAACAGGAACCTTGCCCTGAGACATCAGCTCGTCGTCCGTTATCAGGCCGCCGAGCGTGATTGTTTCGCCGTTGTCGGCCAGCACCGTGGTCGTGATGCTGCGCCGGTTAGTGACGAGGTCGGCCGCACCTGGAACGTTGCCGTTGACCAGCGACGACACCTCCTGAGTGACCTCCAGCCGCACGACGTCACCGTCGTGAACGCGCGGCGTGACTCTCAACGTGACGCCTACGTCCTCCCTGGAAATGGTCGTGAAGGGATTCGTGACATCGCCATCAGGCGCGAACGATCCCGTGCGGAACGGCACATTCTGGCCTACCACTATCTCTGCCGGCTCGTTGTCGAGAACGGTGACGCTGGGGGTCGACAACAGGTTCGCGCTGGACGTTCGCGACAGAGCCTGGAGCAGTAGGCCGAACTCGCCCTTACGACCGGCCGCGAGGTTGAGGCCTTCCGACAAGACGTTGCCGCCGGGCACGCCAAGCGCCGTCAGGATCGTTCCGAGGGAGTTGCCGACAGTCGTAAACGAAGTCCCGCCGCCCACGCCGTTGGCAGGAACCGCGCCCCCGGCCGCCAGCTGGATGCCCAGTTGGTCGCCCAGCTCGCCGGTGATCTCGACGATCGCGGCCTCGATCACGACCTGAGGCCGGCGGATGTCCAGCTCCCGGATCAGATCTTCCAGCATGTCCACCGTCGAGGGGGAGCCGCGCATGACGATGGCGTTCAACTCGCTCGCCGCCTGGACAGTCACGTCGTTCAAGGCGAAGCCGCGCGCGGTCGGCGCCGAACTGCCGCCGGACGTCGCGGCTGGAGCGGGCGAAGCGCCCGTTGAGGCCTGCAGAGCGCTGGCGCGCGAGGCGCTCAAACCGGCCAAGCCCGTCGCTCCGCCCCTCAGGCTGCGGCTGACCGCGTTGGTGGCGGTCGGCTCGCCGCCCATCAGGCCGCGCACAATTTCGACCAGACCTTCCGCATCCGCGTGTCGCAGTCGGACCACACGGGTCACCGGCGAAGCGCCGCCCGGCCGGTCCAGCGCCGCGACGATGGTGCGCGCCTGGGCGATTTCCTGCGGCGAGCCGCGCAAGAGGATGGTGTTGCTGCGCGCGTCACCAGCGATCCGGGCACCGTCCGCTCCCTCGCCGAACAGCTGGCGCATGGCCGCCGCGACCTCTTCCGCCGACGCGTAGGTCAACTGCAGGCTCTCGAAGGAATCGCCGCCGCCGCTGTCCAGCGACCGGGCGATCTGCTCGATGCGGCGCACGTTGTCGGCATAGTCCGTGACGACTACGGCATTGGGTTCCGTCACGGCTTCCAGCGATCCGAACTGCGCCACCAGCGGGCGCAGCGCCCGGGCGGCCTGGTCGGACGGCAGATTGCGCAGACGGATCAGGCGGGTGACGATCTGCTGGTTGGAGCCGTCTCCACCCGAGGCGTTGTTCTGGATCACCGTGGCCTGCGGCACGATGCGCCAGACCGCGCCGTTCCTGACCACGCCGAACCCGGAGCTTCTCAGCACCGACTGGAACAGGTCCCAGACTCCTGCGCTCGACAGCGGTTGGGCGGATACCACCGTCACCTGCCCGCTGACGTTCGGGTCCAGCACGATGGTTCGCCCGGTGATCCGCGCGATCTGCTCGGCGACGTCGCGGATGTCGACGCCGCGCATGTTGATCACGACGTCGCTGGTGACCGGTCCCTGGCTCATCACAGCCTGGGTCGCGCCCGCCGTCGGCGGAACCGAGAGGACGACGCTGAGCAGGCATGTCATCCCGAAACGGAATTGTCTGTTCACGGAGGGTCGCCTATCTGAGCGGAATGGTAAGGGTGACGGTGCGATTGTCGCGAATGATTTCGACGCGGGCCCGGCCAACGGCGGCGGCGCGTTCGAAGACCTGCTGGTCGGTCGCCGGGTTGCCGAGGGCCTGACCGTTGAGACTTTTGATGACGTCGCCCGGACGAAGGCCTGCGCGAATGAGTTGGGGAGCGCTGTCGGCGCCGACGACATAGCCTTGTGGCGTCGACGAAACCCCGAGGGCGCTGGCGCTCATCGCAGGGCTCGAGGCGACGGCTGGCTGCGCCGTTCGCTGGCTTGTGGCTCGTGCCACGGTCGTGGCGACGGGCGACGACGACGCGAGAGCCGCCTCGGAGGCCGGGCTGGCGGACGGCGTTGAAACCGGCGCAGAGGCTGGCGCAGGCACGGTGCCGACCACGCTACCGGCTCCGCCCGTCGGCTTAGGCAGGGCGAGAATTTCGCGCCGACCGCCTGAACTCAGGACGACGTGATCGTTCTGGATGCTCTCGATGACCACGCTACCGACGGGAGCCTGGCCCACGACGAAGGTTTGGACCAGCCCATCGCCGGCGGCGATCAGGGCCGCAGAGCCCGCTCCGGAAGCTTGATAGACGATGCCTTTCAGGACCAGCCCGAGGCTGTCCACGGCCAGGCCCCCCGCACCCCCCGCGCCGCCACCAAACGGCGCATAGGCAAGGATGGTCGCCAGATTGCCGCCCGACGGTCCACCGAGGGACGGAAGAGCGGCCGGGGTCCAAACCGCTTGACGTCCATCGTCCCAGCCCACCACGCGCCAAGTCAACCGCGCCAGACCCAAGGCCAGGCTGACGACCACGCAAAGGCTGACCAGCCTCAGCCAGAACACGGGCGAACGAAGGACCTCGGGCGTCACGTCCTCGCCCCCACGTCGATGAAGCCGTTCAGTCTCGCTGCCGCACCGGTCGAGTTGGCGCGCGACACGCTGATCTCCAACGCCTGCAGATCGGCGTCATCGGTCGGACTGCGTTGCACGCGCACGCTCCAGTCCACACCCATCGACCGCACCACGTCGGGGGTAGGGTCTCCGAGAGTCAGCTCAGTCAGGCGATTCTCGGCGACCCATTGGCCGACGATCCGGTCCTCCAACCCTCGAACCCCGTCGATGTGCGCCTGCGTCGCGATCAGAAATCCCGACGCCGCGATCGACAGGATGAACAGGGCCACGATGGCTTCCATCAGCGAATAACCGTCGCGGTCGACAAGGAAGGCGGTCACGTTCGCGCTCCGTCCGCCACGGCGACGACGTCCGCGCCAAGGCCGTCAAACGTCACTATGAAGGTCTGGCCGCGATCCCGGATCGTCATCCGCGAGGGCGGCGCGGCCCCGTCCGGATCGACGGAGACTTCGGCGTCCTGCGCGCTCATGACGACGCCCTTGGGCAGGATGTGACGACCCCGCAAGGCATCCGCGTCTCCGCCGATGAATTCGTAGCTCGAGGGAGCCAGACGCAAGCGCATCGGACGCCCGTCGATCAGGGCTTCGTCGGCGGCCAGTCGGAGACGATCCGCCAGTCTATTGGCTTCCGTCTGCGCCGTGGTCCCGCGAAGACCGCCGCCGAGAACCAACAGGCTGGCCGACACGCCGATGATGGCCAGAACCACGAGCATCTCGATCAGGGTCATGCCCTGACGCCGCTCATCCGGTTTCAGCGCCCGCCCGTTCGCGACCATGATCAGCGCGATCGATCCGAGAGGTCGGCGTCGAGTGCTTCGCCGCCGGCCTCTCCATCCTTGCCGTAGCTCATTAGATCGAACCCGCCGGTCTGGCCCGGGCTGCGGTAGATATACTCACGGCCCCAGGGATCCTGCGGCGCCTCGGGCAGATACCCTTCGGGGTTCCAGCCGGCGGGCACCGGCACCGCCGTCGGCTTTTCAACCAGCGCCTTCAGACCCTGTTCGGTCGTGGGATAGTCGCCGTTGTCGAGCCGGTACATGCGCAACGCGGCGGCTGTCGTTCGCAGGTCGGTCTTGGCGACCGTCACGCGCGCTTGATCCGGGCGGCCTATGACGTTGGGCACGATCATCACCGCGACCAGGGCGATGATGGCCATGACCACGATCATCTCGACCAGGGTGAAGCCCTGACGCGGCGCGCTGCGGACACGGGCGAAAGAAAACATGCGGGCTCTCTGCTAGCGGCGACACCTTTGTCGCTGCTATAGACCACCGCAAGTCGAGGAACAAAGCCTGATGGCGGTCGATGCCTTCACGTCACGATCAATTCGCGAATCGATTTCGGCTACCGGACTATGGCGCCTCCAGGCTGGCGACGTGGTCGCCGTCGACCCGGACTGGCCCGGCCCGCTGACTGTGCTCGCGCCGTGCGAACGCATTTTGATTCTCGCCGTCGACCTGCCGTTCGCGTCGCGTGGTCAAAGGCAGACAGCCGCGCCCTTCGCCGTCGAGGGGCTGATCGCCGAACCCCTCGACCGCGTGCATGTGGCGCTGGGTGCCGAGGTCTCGGATCGTCGCCACCTGTGCGCTGTCGTCCGCAATGAACTCATGGACCACTGGGTCGGGGTCCTGACCCAGGCCGGTCTCGACCATTGCATACTTCTGCCCGACGCCCTGACCCTGTCGACGCCGCCGGCGGGGTACTGGCGGCTGGCGGTCGAGGACGGACGCGCTCTGGTTCGTACCGACGACGGCGGCGGGTTCGCCGTCGACCTCAAGGCTCTGCCGGCGACGTGGGAAGCCGGGAACCGGCCGCGGTTGATCGCGTCCCGGGATTCGCTGCCGGAAATCATGCGGGGCGGCGTCGATGACATGTCGCTGGAACTCGACGACGGACTGCGGCCGGTGGTCGTGGTGGCTCCGATCGATCTGCGACAGGGACGGTTCGCGGCATCACGGCGGCAATCGCCGACTTTACCCTGGCGTGCTGTAGCCCTCGTCGCGGCTGCGGGCTTTCTGGCCCATGTCGCCATCCTGGCATTGGACACCTGGATTCTGGACGGTATGGCCGACCGACGCGAGACCGAAACCCGGGCGATGATCGCCTCGAGATCACCCGAACTTGGCGAACAGCCCGATCTGGTGCTGGCCGTGGATCGCCTCGCGCCCCTGCAATCCGGCGGGGACGGACGGCTCGTCCGGGTCCTGGGCCGGGTTTCGGCCGCCCTGAGCGCCACGCCGATGTCCTATCGATACCTGCAGTATGCGTCTGACGGCGCGCTTGACCTGGCGGTGTCCGTTCCCAGCGCCGCGACGCTGGAGAGCGCGACGGCGGCCCTTAACGGCGCCGCGCTTCCGGCGCGCTCGGCGCTCGATCCGGTCCCGGCCGGCACCCCCTCTCCCGAAGGCGTCGCGGCCATCTTGACCATCACTCCGGGCGGGGTCGCGCCGTGATCCTCGCCGATATTCACCAGCGAACCTTTCCTGCCGTGGCCCGCGCCCGCGTGTGGTTGGACGGCCGGTCCGCGCGGGAGCGCGCCCTGCTCGGCGTTCTTGTCTTCTGCGCGGGCGTCGCCCTCGTCTGGTACGGCATGCTGGGTCCGCTGCTGTCGGCCAACGCCACGGCCCGCGATCGGATCGCCCTTTACGAGCAGCTGCAGGCACGGTTGCGGATCACGCCCGGCGGCGCGGCTTCCGCGACCTCTGGTCCGACGATGGCCGATGACGCTGCGCTGGACCAAGCCATCAGACGGGTCGCGGCTGAACTGGGTCTGAACCCCGAAGTGTCCGCGGACGGTGACAGGGTGCGGGTCACGGTTGCGAACGCCCGCTTCGACAGCGCCCTGCCCTTCGTTCAGGCCATCGAAAGAGGCGGCGCGGTCGTCGTGGCGATGCGAATGGACGCCACCGACCAGACCGGACTGGTGAACATGACCATGACGGTGTCGCGCCCATGACGGCCCAACCGCTCGACGACGCGGAGACGCCGCCGCAAGCCCGCCTCGCCTATGGGTACGCCAGCCGCAACGGGGTCATGATCGAGGATCGCCCCGGGGGTCCGGTCTGTGTGCACCGGCGCTCGGCACCGTTGGCGGCGCTGCTTGAGGTGCGGCGACTCCAGGACGGTTCCATCGCGTTCGAGTTGCTGGAAGACGCTGCGTTCGACGCCCTTCTGCGCGAACGCACGGGGGACGCGGCCGACGCTGCGGCGGACATCGATGTCGATGAGGGCGACCTCGCGGCCTTGGCCGAGGACGCCGCAGCGATAGACGACCTGCTGGACAGCCGCGACGACGCGCCCGTGGTCCGGCTGATCAACGCCATCCTGCTGCAGGCCGTGCGCGAAGGCGTGTCCGACGTGCACATCGAAGCGGAGGAGCGCCGCCTCAGCGTCCGCTATCGCGTCGACGGCGTGCTGCGCGAAATCCTCTCGCCCCCGCGCTCGCTGGCGCCCCTGCTGGTCAGCCGCATCAAGGTCATGGCGCGTCTCGACATCGCCGAGAAGCGGGTGCCGCACGACGGGCGGGTGACGCTTCGGATCGGCGGCATGGACGTCGACGTCCGCGTCTCCACCATCCCGACCCAGCATGGCGAGCGGGTCGTGCTGCGCCTGCTGGATCGCAACGCCTCCGGCCTGGATCTGGGTCTCCTCGGCATGGAATCGGATGACCTCAAGGCGCTTCGCCGCATGATCAAGCGGCCACACGGCATCGTTCTTGTCACCGGCCCCACCGGCTCGGGCAAGACCACCACCCTTTATGCCGCCCTGACCGAGCTGAACGACCGGCGACGCAACATCATGACGGTCGAGGACCCCGTCGAATACGCGCTGGAAGGCGTCGGGCAGATGCAGGTCAACGCCCGTATCGACCTGACCTTCGCGCGCGGCCTTCGCGCCATCCTGCGTCAGGACCCGGACGTGATCATGGTCGGCGAGATACGCGACCACGAGACCGCGGAGGTCGCCGTCCGATCCAGCATGACGGGCCATCTGGTGCTGTCCACCCTGCACACCAACAGCGCGGTCGGCAGCGTGACGCGACTGATCGACATGGGAGTGGAACGCTATCTGCTCGCGCCCATGTTGGCAGGCCTGATCGCCCAGAGGCTAGTGCGGCGTCTCTGCCCGGAGTGCCGTCGCGTCGACAAGGCCGCACCCGCCGACGTCGAACTGATGTCCGGCGCCCTCCGGGCAGGCACTCGCGTGTTCCGGCCCGTCGGCTGCCCGGCCTGCCGCAATGAAGGCTATCGCGGGCGCACAGGCCTGTACGAAGTCATCGAAGTGGACCCGACGCTTCAGGCCCTGGTCCATGACGGCGCGTCCGAAGCCGACCTGACACGCCAGGCGCGCAAGACCAGTCGCTCAATTCTGGATGACGGTGCTGCCAAGGTGGCTGCGGGCGTGACTTCGGTTCAGGAAGTCGCGCGGGTCGTCCGGGAGGACGGCTGACCATGACGGTTTACCGCTATCAGGCCGTGGACGCCGCGGGCCGGTCGCTGCAAGGCGTGGTCGAGGCGGGGAACGAGGCCGGGGCGCGCGGGCTGGTCCGCGACTTGGGCCTGTTGCCGACCTCGGTCCGCGTCCAGTCCGGTCCGGGCGCGGCGCCAACGGGCCTGCGGCTCACGGGGTGGGGCAAGTCCGTAACCAGCCGCAGCCTGGCCGCCGCGACCCGCCAACTGTCGACCATGATCGGCAGCGACATCCGCATCGACGAGGCCGTCCGCATCGTCGGTCATGAACACGAATCCTCACCCATCGGCGCAGTGCTGAAAGACGTCGCCGCCTCCATCACGGAGGGGCGCAGTTTCGCCTCGGCGCTGGAACGGCACCCGCGCGTATTCCCGGAATTCTATCGCGCCTCCATCGCCGCCGGAGAGCAGTCGGGCCATCTGGCCGACGTCCTGGCCCATCTGACCGAGTTCGTGGCCTCGAAAGAACGGGCCTCGCGCAAGGTCCAGCTGGCCCTGCTGTATCCGGCCCTGCTGGCCGTCGTGTCGGCGATGATGATCACCCTGCTGCTGGTCTATGTCGTGCCGGACATCGTCAAGGTGTTCGTCTCGCGCGGGGCCGCCTTGCCCCTGCTGACCCGCGCGCTCATCGCGCTCAGCGGCGGGGTTCAGACATTTGGACTGCCGCTGCTTATTCTCGCGGGCGCGGCCGGGATATTCTTCAACCGCTGGCTGGCCGACCCAGCCAACGCACTGAAATTCGCGCGTTTCCGCCTCAACACGCCGCCGATGAGAGGCTTCGTACGGCAACTGAACGCCGCGCGTTTCGCGGGCAGCTTGGCGACCTTGGTCCGCAGCGACGTCCCGGTGGTCGACGCCATTCGCGCCGCCGCTGCCGTGACGCCCAACATCTATGTGCGTGAACGCGCCATGGTCGCCGCCCAGCGCGTGCGGGAGGGCACCAGCCTGCGACGCGCCCTGTCCGAAGCCGAGGTCTTTCCCCGCATGCTGCTCGCCGTCGTGGCCAGCGGGGAACACAGCGGTCGCCTGGCCACGGGCCTCGAACGGGCGGCGCTGGATCTGGAGCAGGATCTGGAGGCGCTGGTGTCCGCCATGGTCGCGCTGGTCGAGCCGGCCGTGTTGCTGGTCATGGGCGGCATCGTGCTGTTGATGGTGCTGGCCATCCTCATGCCGATCGTCAACCTGAACAATCTGGCCGGGCTTTGACCGCCCCCTATGGCTGGATGTCGATAGTCCCCGCCGCGACGCCGGGCAGAAGGGTCGCGCCGATCGGCGTGACGGTTACAGATATCGTTCCTCCCCTCGCGAGGCGAGCCCGCGCCAGTTCACCTGACTGGACCGCGCGAAGCGTCATCGTGGAACCCTCCACGTCCGATCTCGCCTCGCCGACCAGCGGCAGCGTCGCCGTCGACAGGCCCGCGCCCTGGCAGTTGGCGGGTCCGGCGCGGAGAAGGCCGGTTCCGACCCTGCCACCGCCGACCGCGAGGTCCGCAGCCCGAAACGTCGCCTCTCCGTCGCAGGCGAACGGAAGCGCTGGGGCCAGCGCGTTGGCCAGCCGAAGCGAGGCAACGCCATCGGCGCGACGCAGCATCACGGCGTTGGAACGCCACGAAACGTCGGCCGCCAGCGCCGTGCCCGGTCCACGCACCTTGACGTCGCCCGACGGGGTCAGGGACGCCACGGTCTGCACCGGATCGAGGCTCCAACCCACGGCGAAACCCGGTTCCAGCGCCGTCTCGCCGTTCCAGACCGTGCCGATGGCCTCGCGTTCGCCTCCGATCGCCGCCTCGGCCGGTAGATACAGCAGCAGTCCCACGACATATGCGCCCAGCGCCGAAGCCGCGACCACGACGCGCCACGGCATCACCCGCACATGCAGGCGCTCGAACTGAAATGCGCCGCCGGCGTGAAGCGTATCGCCGTCTCTGGTCCGCCAGACGCCAAACATGGTCGCTCTCTCCCGCAAGCGACCCGCCGATGGCCGAACGCCGAACGCCATCAATAAGGGCCGGCTTCACTCTGGTCGAGGTCATCGTGGCCCTGGGCCTGTTCGGTCTGATCGCGCTGGCCGGGTTCGGCCTGCTTCGCGCGGTGCTCGACACCCAGGCAGGCACGGAAAGCCGCCTCCGGCGCATGTCCGAGATACAACGCGCCCTCTTCGTTGTCGCTTCGGATCTGGACCAGATCAGCGGGCCGGTGGAGGGCGACGCCGCGACGGTGGTGTTCCAGAAGGTCGATACGGGAGGGCGACCGTTCGTCGTGCAGTATGGTCATCAGGGCGACCAATTGACCCGAACGATTTCGGGACCCTTCGGCGAACGCGCGCAACCTCTGCTGAAAGGCGTGACCTCGGCGCGGTGGTCCTATCATCTGGGCGCGGCGGGCTGGGTCGCGGCGACGCCTCCGGTCCCTAGCGGCCTCCCGGCGCCCGACGCGCCGGCGCGGGTCGGCGCGGTGGCGCTGGATCTTGACCTGATCGGCGTCGACGGACGCGCGACCAGCGTCAGGCGGGTGATCCCCACGCCGGAGATGGCGCCATGACCGGTTCGGCCAGACGCGGTCGCCGCGAGGGGATGATCCTGCTCAACGTCCTGATCGTGGTCGCCATTTGCGCGGCCGCGGTGACGGTGATGATCGTGGCCCAAGACATCGAGGTGCAGCGTTCCACCCGTCTCCACCAGGCGTCCCAGGCCCAGGTTTACGGGCGCGCGGGCGAGCTTTCCGCCGTGGTCGCCTTGCGCCGGGACGGACTGACCAGCCCGGAGATCGATGGCTTGACCGAGCCTTGGGCTCAGATCGGTCAGCGGACAATAGCGATTCCGGGTGGCGAGTTCGCCCTGGACGTGTCGGATGAGCAGGCGTTCTTCAACGTCAATTCGGTGGCGGGGGGCGATCCGGTGGCGGCGTCGGTCCTGCTGAGAATCGGAGCGACTGCGGGGGTGTCCCGCGAAACGCTGTCGACGATCGCGCTGTCGTTGGCGCTCGTGGGGCCGATGCGGGACGACGGTCCGCTGAGAACCGCAGGCGTCGATCCGGCCGATCTGCAGCGTCTCGCGCCATGGGTGACCTTCCTGCCGCCGGAAGCGACACTGAACGTCAACACCGCCAGCCCGGAGATGATCGCCATAGTGCTGAACGACCCCGCGCTGGCCCGCTCCGTCGTCGACCAGAGATCTCGGGCGGCCCTGACGCCCGAAGCCGTCCTCGCCTTCGGCGCGCCGAGACTGGTCGGCGCGCGCTCCGATCACTATCGCGTCGAGACCGTCGTCCGCGTGGGCGATGTCCGGCGCCGCACCGTCAGCCGGATCGAGCGATCGATTGGGCCGCTGGGGGTCGAGGTCCGCGTCATTTCCCGTCGCAGATCGCACTCCGCCTAAACAATTCATCGTTGGCGCAGAGTCGAGAGCCGCCGCCGTCGGTTCCGTGTGGGCGACGGACCCTGCCAGCACCGTCCCCGCTTGATCCCGTCCGCGACCTCCTTCAGGGTCGAGGCCTTGAACCGGACTTCATCCTTGCCACGCCCATCACCGGACGATCGCTATCTTGACCATCTGGAAGCCGAGGCGCTCCAGATCATGCGCGAGGTCGTGGCCGAGTGCGCGCGGCCCGTCATGCTGTACTCCGCCGGCAAGGACTCGGCGGTGATGCTGCATCTGGCCCGCAAGGCCTTCTTCCCGGCCGTCCCGCCCTTCCCGCTAATGCACATCGATACGACGTGGAAATTCACCGAGATGTACGCCTATCGCGACCGGGCGGCGGTCGAGGCAGGGATGCCCCTGCTGATCCATCGCAATCCGGAGGCTGAGGCCGCGGGCGTCAACCCCTTCGACCATGGCGCGCGGGTGCACACCGATCTGTGGAAGACGCAGGGGCTCAAGCAGGCGCTGGACCTGCACGGCTTCGACGCGGCCTTCGGCGGCGCGCGCCGCGACGAGGAGAAGAGCCGGGCCAAGGAGCGGATATTCTCCTTCCGCACCCGCGCCCACCTGTGGGACCCCAAGGCCCAGCGCCCCGAGCTTTGGCAAATCTATAACGCCCGGGTCCACAAGGGCGAATCCGTCCGTGTGTTCCCCCTGTCCAACTGGACCGAAATGGACGTGTGGCGATACATCGTCCGCGAGGGGATAGAGGTGGTGTCTCTCTATCTCGCCGCAGAACGGCCGGTGGTCGAGCGCGACGGGGCGCTCATCATGGTCGACGACGCGCGCATGCAGCTTCATCACGCCGAGACGCCGGCGATGCGCAAGGTCCGCTTCCGCACGCTCGGCTGCTATCCATTGACCGGCGCGATCGAAAGCGAGGCCGACACACTGGATGCCGTCATCGCCGAAATGCTCGCCTCCGACGCCTCCGAGCGACAGGGCCGGACCATCGACCAGGACCCGGCAGCCTCGATGGAGCTCAAGAAGCGCGAGGGCTATTTCTGATGGCTCGCGATCTGGTTCGCCTGATCACTTGCGGTTCGGTCGACGACGGCAAGTCGACCCTGATCGGGCGGCTGCTGCATGACACGGGATCGGTGCCCGCCGACCAGCTGGCGGCCATCCGCTCGGCGTCGGGCGAGCCCGACTTCTCGCGCCTGTTCGACGGCCTGGACGCTGAGCGCGAACAGGGCATCACCATCGACGTCGCCTATCGCCCTTTCGAGACGGCGAACCGCCGCTTCATCCTGGCCGACACGCCCGGCCATCCCCAATATACGCGCAATATGGTCACAGCGGCCTCCACTGCGGACGTCGCCGTCGTGCTGGTCGACGCGCGCAAGGGCGTGCTGCCCCAGACGCGAAGGCACAGCTACTTGGCCGCTTTGCTGGGCGTCCGCCGCGTCCTGCTGGCGGTCAACAAGATGGATCTGGTCGACGGGTCTCGGGCCGTGTTCGACAAGATCGTCGAGGACTATCGCGCCCTGGCGGACGATCTGGGCCTGAACGCCGAGACCGCCATTCCACTGTCCGGCCTGCGCGGCGACAACGTCGTGGTGCGGTCGGCGTCCATGCCTTGGTACGATGGGCCGACCCTGCTGGGATGGCTGGAAACCGTCGATCTGGAGGAGGCCCAGCCCGGCCCCTTCCGCATGCCGGTCCAGTGGGTCAATCGTCCGGACGCCGACTTCCGCGGCTATGCCGGGCGGATCGCGGCCGGGACCGTCCGACCCGGAGACCGACTGAAGGTACTGCCCTCCGGACAGCTCGCGACCGTCGACCGCATCGTGGCGATGGACGGCGATCTGCCTGAGGCGGACGTCGGACTATCGGTGACCCTGACCCTGACGGAACATCTCGACGTCTCGCGCGGCGACGTACTGGCCGCAGCGGCCGACGCGCCCGGGTCGGCCGACCAGTTCGAGATCGACCTCGTCTGGATGTCCGAGGCCCCGCTGCTGCCCGGCCGCGCCTATGTGATCAAGTCGGGTGCCGCCACGTTGACGGGCCAGGTCACCGACATCCGCCACAAGGTCAACGTCGAGACGATGGAGCGTCTGGCGGCGCGAACGCTGGAGATGAATGACATCGGCGTCTGCCACCTGCACCTCGACGCGCCACTTGTGTTCGAGCCCTATGCCGACAGTCGGACGCTGGGCGGCCTGATCGTGATCGATCGTCAGACCAACGAGACCGTCGGCGCTGGCCTGATCCGCTTCGCCCTGCGCCGTTCGGCCAACATTCAGTGGCAAGCGCTGGACATCGGCCGTGCCGAGCGCGCCGGCCAGAAGCACCAACGCCCGCTGGTCCTGTGGTTCACTGGCCTGTCCGGCGCGGGAAAGTCGACCATCGCCAATCTGGTGGACAAACGCCTCTTCGCCGACGGACGCCACGCCTATCTGCTGGACGGCGACAACGTCCGCCACGGCCTGAACCGTGACCTGGGCTTCACCGACGCCGACCGGGTCGAGAACATTAGACGCGTGACCGAAGTGGCACGCCTGATGGCGGACGCGGGCTTGATCGTGCTGGTCTCGGCCATCTCGCCCTTCGCCGCCGAGCGCCGTCTGGCACGCGAACGGATGGAGCCAGGCGAGTTCGTTGAAATTTTCGTCGACGCCCCTCTGGCGGACGTGGAGCGGCGCGACGTGAAAGGCCTGTACCGCAAGGCGCGGGCCGGGACGCTGAGCAACTTCACCGGCATCGACAGCCCCTATGAGCGGCCGGAGAACCCGGACATCCGCATCGACACGACGGGCACCACGCCCGAACAGGCCTGCGCCCTGATCATGGACGCGATCCGCGAACGGTTCTGACGATCAGCGGTGAGCCTTGAGGAAATCGTCGGCACAGGCCTCGACGTGACGGGACAGCACATCCGGTGCCATAGGCTTCAGACCGAGCGACGCACGCAGGTGCGCCTCGCTCTTGACCGCCCCCAGATAGCGCCAGGCCGCGCCTTCGGGATCGCCGACCGACAACCGTCCCGCCGCCGTCTCGGCGCGCAGCCAGTCAGCCACGCGACCCTGAAGCTGCAGCACCGCCGTCTCGAAAAACAGTTCGGCCATGCGCGGCGCGCGGGCGGACTCGGCGACGATGACCTTGTGCATACGCATGGCACGGTCGCCGAGCACGAGGTCCAGAAAACCGTTCGCCAGATCGACCAGCATCTCGTGTACAGGCCGGTCGGGGTCGGGCTGCAGCCCGGAGGGCATCACCACCGTATCGCACTCATGCTTCAGCACGGCGCAAAACAAGGCCTCCTTGTCGTCGTAGCGCGCATAGATAGTCGCCTTGGAAACGCCCGCCGCCTGGGCCACCGCGTCCACGCTGGCGGCCTCATAGCCGCGCTCCATGAACAGTTCGCCCGCTGCGGCCAGGATAGCCTCATCCTTCGAGACGTCTCGGGGACGGCCTCGTTTGGGGGCGCACATCATGAGCGTGGCGATCGACATACTATACCACTTGGTTTGTTAAATGACCCTAGACCGACTTTCCGGCCGAGGCCAGCGCAGGGAGTCTATCCGCTGGCGGAGGGTTCCCCGTCTCGGAATCGCCATTTCATGGCCAACACGGCCGAGGCCATGACCAGCGCCAGGGCGTTGGCGATGGTGATTGGCCATGCCTGGGTCAGCACGCCGTACGTCGTCCAGAGGACGAAACAGGTCACCGTCAGGGAATAGGTTTTCAGGGACACGGAAGAGGCGTCCCGCTCCTTCCAGATCTTGATCAGTTGGGGCGCGAAGCTGGTGACCGAGCACACGGCCGCCGCCGTGCCGACAATGTTGATGACAATCTCGCTTTCCATCGCGCCCTAATGGCGGCGCGGCTCAAAAGGTTGCCGCCGTTCACCGGGCCGGGGCCAGCAATGGGCGGATCACGTCGGACCCGTCGATCGACGGCGCGAAGGTCGGCGCGCGCCAGGCCTGCGTCGACTGTTCGAAAGCGTAGCCCAGAGACAGGACCTTGGCGTCCTCCCACTCGCCCGCGATGAAGCTCATCCCGACCGGCAGGCCGTCGACGAACCCCATGGGCACGGTCAGATGCGGATAGCCCGCCACCGCTGGCATCTGGCTGGCCGCCCCAGCGTAATGGTCGCCGTTGGTGACGTCGGTCATCCAGGCCGGACCCGTCGTCGGCGGGATCAATGCGACGACCGTGTGCTCGAGCATGAGCTTGTCGATGCCTTCGACTCCCGCCAATCGCAGCGAGGTCGCGCGCACTTCCAGATAGGCCGGATCGTCGAGACCCGCCTTCGCCTCGGCGGCGATGAAGATCTCCTGCCCAAACAGGGCCAGTTCACGGGGCGTCCGCGCATTGAAGGCGATGACGTCGGCCAGGGTGCGGGTCGAGACCTGCGTCGCGTCGGTCGAAGCCAGATAGGCGTTCAGGTCGGCCTTCAGCTCGAACAGCAGGACCTCGAACTCGGCCGCGCCCATGGCGTCCATGTCGGGACCGTCCTTGATCTCGACCAGCACGGCACCCGCCTCGCGCAGCTTCTCCAGGTTCTCGTCGAACACCCGGTCGGTGTCGGCCGAATAGCCGGTCAGGAACCGCATCACACCGATCCGCGCCCCGCGCAGCGACCCCGCGTCCAGCGCCGCGCGATAGTCGACCTTGCGCACATCCGCCTCGGCGGTCGCGTCGTCGAGCGGGTCGGACCCGGCGATGGCGTTCAGCACCACGGCCGCGTCCGCGACGGTCCGCGTCATCGGCCCGGCGGTGTCCTGTGAATGGCTGATGGGGACGATGTGCGTGCGCGACACCAGCCCGACCGTCGGCTTGAAGCCGACGATGCCGTTGATCGCCGCCGGACAGGTGATCGACCCGTCCGTCTCGGTTCCGATCGCCGCCGGCGCCAGCCCCGCCGCCACCGCCGCCCCGCTGCCCGAGGACGAGCCGCAGGCGTTGCGGTCCAGCGCGTGGGGATTGCGCGTCAGCCCCCCGACCGCGCTCCAGCCGCTTGTCGAGGCCGACGAGCGGATGTTGGCCCACTCCGACAGATTGGTCTTGCCGAGGATGACCGCGCCCGCTTGCCGCAGCCGCGCCACCAGCGGCGCATCGCGGCCGGGCGCATTGTCGATCAGGGCAAGCGACCCGGCGGTCGTCGGCATGTCGCGGGTCTCGATGTTGTCCTTCAGCAAGATGGGCATGCCGACGATACCGCTCGCTGCTTCCCAGCGTGCGACCATCTGGGGGTCGGCCCAGACCAGCACGCTGTTCGTCGCGGCCTCTGCGGGCGTCATGTGACGTGCGCCGTAGACTTCCTGGGCGACGGCGGTGCCGCCAAACATCACCAGTGCGACTGTCGCGGCCGCCGTCTTCGCCAATCTCATTCTGATCCTCAATTCCCGTCTGATCGAAGCGAAGGTGCCCGGCGCGCCATTGTCCTGCGCTCGAACGCATGCCCGAGCGACAGCACGCGCGCGTCGTCCCATTTGCCGCCGATGAAACTCATCCCCACCGGCATACCCCGGTCAAAGCCCATCGGCACCGTCAGGTGCGGATAGCCCGTCACGGCGGCCAGGGTGCTGGCGGACCCTTGGGCCCGGTCGTCGTCGGCCGGATCGTTGGTCCAGGCGCGCGACGTCGTGGGCGCGATCAGGGCGATCACGCGATTGTCGGCCATCATCTTGTCGATCCCCTCCGGTCCCGACATCCGCAGCGAGCTTTCGCGCGCAGCGACATAGACGGGGTCTTCCAGTCCGCTCGTGGCCTCTGCGCGCAGGAACAGCTCCTGCCCGAACAGGACCATCTCAAGCGGCTCTGCGTCGTTGAAGGCGATCAGATCAGCCAGCGTCCGTGTCGGCACCTGTGTCGAGTCGGTCGAGGCTAGATAGGCGTTCAGACCGACCTTCAGTTCGCTGATCAGCACCTGTCGCTGGGCCGCACCGATGGCCTGCATGTCCGGTCCGTCCGCTATCTCCACCAGATCGGCCCCGGCGTCGCGCAGGGCCTGGAGATTCTGCGCGAACACGGCCTGGGTCTCGGCGGAATAATTCCCGACCAGAAACCACATCACCCCGATCCGCGCGCCGCTCAAACTGTTCGGCTCCAGCGCAGCGCGATAGTCAACCTTTCGGGCGTCGGCCTCGACCGTGGCCGGGTCGAGAGGGTCCGAACCGGCGATCACCGTCAGCACGATGGCCGCGTCCTCGACCGTGGTGGTGATTGGCCCGGCGGTGTCCTGCGAATGGCTGATCGGCACGATATGGGTGCGCGACACCAGCCCCACCGTCGGCTTGAACCCCACCACCCCGTTGACCGAAGCCGGGCAGACGATGGAGCCATTGGTCTCGGTGCCGATGGCGGCGGGGGCCAGACCGATTGCGACGGCGACGGCGCTGCCCGACGAAGAACCGCATGGCGTGCGCTCCGCGTCATAGGGATTGCGCGTCTGCCCGCCCACGGCGCTCCAGCCGCTGATCGAGTTGGTCGAGCGGATATTGGCCCATTCGGACAGATTGGTCTTGCCGAGGATGACGGCCCCGGCGTCGCGCAGGCGTGTGACCAGGGGCGCATCGCGGCCGGGCGCGTTGTTGGACAGCGCCAAAGAACCAGCCGTGGTCGGCATGTCAGCGGTTTCGATGTTGTCCTTCAGCAGGATCGGGAGACCACGCATCGATCCGGACGGAATCGGAAACTCGTTTTCTTCGAGGAGAGCGGGACTGACGGCGATCAACGTGTTCAGCGGTTCGGCCGTGGCATTGTCGGCGCTGAGCAAGAGAGCGAACGAGCCCTCTACGGCGTTCCGGCCTGGAAAGTGACCATCGACGACGGCGGCAACGCTCGGGGGTTGGAATACCCTCCCGCCGTCATCGCCGGGGATGGTCCAGCTTCCGTCGCCATTGGGCGTCGCGCACCCGGCCAAGGCCAGAGCGGCCCCGGCACCTGCGACCCACCCCTTCCACCTCCGCTCATACCGCCGAAAGCGGGGACCCAGTACTTTGGGTGATCGGCACCAAGGAATTCGCATTGTCATTGATCCCGACCGAGTGCTTCAGCGAAAGAACCGGGTCCCCGCTTTCGCGGGGATAAGCGGAGCATATTTAGTCAGCTGCCGGCGACCTTGAACCGACCGTGCGATCCAGGAAGTCGAGATACGTCCGCCATTGCTGCAGCTGCCTTTCATTGCCTCGAACGCCATGGCGCTGACCGGGATAGAGCATCATCTCGAACGGGACGCTGCGGCTCTGCAGGGCGTCGATGACACGGGTGGCGTTCTCGAAGATCACATTGTCGTCGGCCATGCCGTGCAGAAGCAGCAGCCGGCCGGTCAACTTGTCCAGGTGATCGACGACGTCGGAGGCCGCATAGCCCTCCGCATTGGCTTGGGGCGTCGACATGTACCGCTCTGTATAGTGGGTGTCATACAGGCTCCAGTCGGTGACCGGCGCACCGGAAATGGCCGAGGCCAGACCCATCTCCGGCTCGGTCAGCATGTGCAGGGTCATGAAGCCGCCGTAGCTCCAGCCCATGGCCGCGATGCGATCGTCGTCCACAAAAGGCAGCGTTCTCAGATAGTCCGCCGCCAGCACCTGGTCGGTAATCTCGGGCTGACCCATCTTCAGGTACAGCGCCTGTTTGAACGCCGCCGAGCGGTCACCCTCTCCCCGGTTGTCCAGCCGGAACACGATGTATCCAGCCTCGGTCAACAGTTGGCTGGTCGCCGGTTGCCAGCTCTTCCGGACCCCACCGCCCACCCCGGGTCCGCCATAGACCTGCATGACCACCGGGTAGGTCTTCGACGGATCGAAGCCCGGCGGGGTTGTCATCTGCCAGACCAGGGTCTCGCCCTCGCTCTCCAGCGTGCCGAAGGTCGGTGTCTGGCGACGCGAAACATAGGGATACATCGGATGGTCGGCGTCCAGCCGGTTCTCCTCGATCCAGCGCACGAAGGTCCCGTCGGCCCGGTACAGGCCCGACTGCGTCGGCGTGCTCAGATCGGTGTAGTTGCCGACGAAGGCCGTGCCGGTCTTGTTGACCGACGCGCTCCACCAGCCGCCTTCGGGCGTCACCGCGACCGGTACCGTCGTCCGGCGCAGGGAGGCGCGGAACAGCTGCTGCTCTATCGGCTCCTCGCGCCCGTCGCGCATGGAGGCGGTGAAGAAGACCTCACCCGTCGCCTGATTGACGCCGTCCAGTGACTTGACCGGCCAGTCGCCACGCGTGATGGCCCGCAGCCGGCGGCCTTCGCGGTTGTAGAGGTAAAGGTGTCGCCACCCGCTCTCTTCCGACGACCAGATGAAGTCGCCGTTGTTCAGCGCCCTGAAATCGTTGGTCAGGGCCACCCAGGCGTCCGACCGCTGGGTCGAGATCACCCGCGACACGCCGGTCGCCGGGTCGACGCTCAGCAGATCCAGCGTCTTCTGGTCGCGCGACTGACGCTGGACGTACATGGTGCGCCCATCGGCCGACCAGTTGACCCGCGCCAGATAGATGTCGGTGTTCTCGCCCAGATCGACCTTGGTCCGCCCGCCGCTCTGGCGGTCGTGGACATAAAGTTCAACCACGGCGTTGGGCCTGCCCGCGCGCGGATAGCGCTGCTCGATAACGCGGGCCCCGCCACCGGTGATGTCTAGCCGAGGGATGATGTCGACTGTCGATTCATCGGTGCGTTGCAGGGCGATGTAGCGTTCGTCCGGGCTCCACCAATAGCCGGTGTCGCGGTCCATCTCCTCTTGGGCGATGAACTCGGCCGTCGCCCAGGTGATCAGACCGTCGCCGTCGGTCGTGACCGCAGTCTCCTGGTCGCCGTTCAGATCCAGCACCACCAGATCCTGGTCGCGCACGAACGAAACGAAATTGCCTCGAGGCGAAACCTTGGCGTCGATCTCGTCGGCCACGGTCTCGGTCAGGCGCCGCACGACGCCGCCTTCCCGGCTGGCCAGGAAGATGTCGCCTTCCAGCGGCGCGAGGATGTAGCGGCCCTGCTCGTCCCACGAATATTCCACCACGCCGCGCTGCGAAATCCGCATCCGCTCGCGCCGCGCCTTCTCGGCCTCTGACAGTTCGCCGGCGTCGGGCACCAGTGCCCGCGCGTCGATCAGCTTGAATGGCTCGCCGTCGCCAGTCGGCGCGGCCCACAGGTCCAGAACGTCCACGTCGTCCTGGCGCGAGCGCAGGAAGGCGACCAATTCGCCGTCCGGCGACAGGCTGACGCCCCGCGCCACCGGCCCGGCCAGCGACGGGTTGGCGAACACGCGCTCGGGCGTCAGGATCGCTGGGTCCACTGTCTGCGCCATCACGGCGGTGAACGGCGAAAGTGCCGCGAGAAACAGGCTGGAGGCGAGGAGGTTGTTGGGCATGAGGGCGACGCTAGCGGGTGAAATCCGCCACGTCATCCCCCTCTACCGTTTCGTATGGGCAGGTCTGCGACGCCGCCGCCCTTCCCCCTCCCCGCGCGACGCCTTAATAAGCCGGCGATGACCGACGTCGCCGTCTCTTCACCGCCCGCGAAAGCCTCGCCCTTCCACGAACTGGAAGTCCTGACGGTCCATCACTTGACCGACCAGCTGTTCAGCTTCCGCATTCGCCGGCCCGAGGATTTCCGTTTCCGCTCGGGCGAGTTCGTGATGCTCGGCCTGCCCGGCGAAGCCAAGGATGGTGCTGGCGGCAAGCCGATCCTTCGCGCCTATTCCATCGCCAGCCCCGGTTGGGACGAGGAGCTGGAATTCCTGTCGATAAAGGTCCCCGAAGGTCCCCTGACCTCGCGCCTGCAGAAGATCCAGCCGGGCGACACGGTCCTGATGGGCAAGAAGCCGACCGGCACACTGGTGCTGGACGCCCTGACCGGCGGCGAACGTCTGTGGCTGATCGGGACCGGTACCGGACTGGCACCGTGGCTGTCCGTCGCCCGCGATCCCGACACCT
The DNA here is from genome assembly GCF_041688735.1 of Brevundimonas sp. Taxonomy (GTDB): domain Bacteria; phylum Pseudomonadota; class Alphaproteobacteria; order Caulobacterales; family Caulobacteraceae; genus Brevundimonas. The sequence continues at coordinate 2,772 of NZ_JBDNHO010000065.1, read as the reverse complement.
ACAGCCGCTTCGGCCAGGTCATCGTCTGCCACACCGTCCGCAACGTATCGGATCTGGCCTACCGCGACTTCTTCACCCACGGCGTCCACGAGGATCCGCTGATCGGCGACGAAGCGAAAGCCCAGCTGGTCTACTACCCGACCGTTACCCGCGAACCGTTCGAGACGCCCGGCCGGATCACCGACCGGATCAAATCCGGCGATCTGTTCGCCGACCTCGGTCTGCCGCCCGGCTTCTCCCCCGACACCGACCGCGTCATGCTGTGCGGCTCCATGGCCATGATCAAGGAAACGGGCGAGCTGCTCGAGACCTATGGCATGAAGGAAGGCTCTAATGCCGAGCCCGGCGACTATGTGCTGGAGCGCGCCTTTGTCGGATAGCGTCACAATCGATCCGCGCACCGCGCCCGAGGGCTGCGCCTCCATGGCCGAGGTCCGTCAGGGCGTCGACGCCCTCGACCGCGCCCTGGTCGTCCTGCTGGCCGAGCGCCAGCGCTATATGGACGCCGCCGCCCGCATCAAGCCGGACCGTTCGGTCGTGCACGACGACGCCCGCATTGAGGAAGTGGTCTCAAAGGTCCTCGCCTCCGCCGACGCCCACCACCTGTCGCGCGACATCGCCGAACCGGTCTGGCGCACCCTGATCGACCGCTGCATCGCCCACGAGTTCGGCGTCTACGACCGCACTCGCCGCTAACCCCTCAGCGACCGCAGCATCATTTCATGCCGATAGGCCGCCACATCGGCCAGGGCAATTCCCAGAGCGTCCCGCACCCGTTCCAGCAGCGGCGGGGCCGCAGCCTTCTCCGCCGCTTCGGCGGTCTGGCAGACAGCCGCCAGGGTCCCCGCGCCGATCCCCGCCGCCGCGCCCCGGATCGTGTGCACCGCGTCGCGCCAGCCGTCCTCGCGGACGTCCAGCATCGGCGACCACAGCCCGGCCTGCTGGAAGAACAGGCCCAGCACCTCCTCGGTGATCGCGTCGTCGCCGCCGGTCATCCGCTCCAGCACGCTGAAGTCGACCGCGCCGGACAGGTCGCGCAGCGCCATCAGGCGGCGGTCTCTTCGCCCTTGGCCAGACGGGAATTCCGCGACGACCAGACGAAGTAGATGACCAGGCCGATCGCGTTCCAGATAACGAAGTAGAACTGGGTCGAGGGCTTGAGGCTGAAGAAGAAGACGACGCAGCCGACGATGGTGATGGCGCCCACCAGCCACCACAGCGGTGCCTTGAACACCCGCTTGCGGCCCGGATCGCGTACGCGCAGGACGATCAGGCAGACGCCCACCGCCGCGAAGGCCGCCAGCGTCCCGGCGTTGGCCAGCGACGCCAGTTCGTCGAGCCGCATCACCCCCGCCAGGCCAGCCACAACGATTGCCGTGAAGATCGTCACCACGGCCGGCACGCCGCGCGACGAAACCTTCGCCAGACTTCGTGGCAACAGACCGTCCCGCGCCATGCCCAGGAAGATGCGGCTCTGGCCGAACAGGAAGGCCAGCAGCACGGTCGGCAGGGCGATCACCGCGCTGGCGGCGATCCATTGCGCCGCCGTGCCCTGCCCCAGGTCGCGCAGGATCAGGGCGAGGGGTTCCGGGCTGGCCGCGAAACTGGCCACGGGCCGGGCACCGATCGCGGCGGCGGCCACGACCAGATACAGAGCCGTGCAGACGACCATCGAGCCGACGATGCCGATGGCCAGATCGCGCTCGGGCCGTTTGGTTTCTTCCGCCGCCGTCGAGATGGCGTCAAAGCCGTAGAAGGCGAAGAAGATGATGGCCGCCGCCGCCATGACCCCGGTCTGGACCACGGGCTGGCCGGTAATCTGTTCCTGGAACGGCAGGGCCGGAGAGCCAAAGCCGTTGGGCATGAAGGGGGTGAAGTTGGCCGCGTCGAAGGCCGGCAAGGCGATGGCAACGAAGGCGATCAGGGCGACGATCTTGATCACCACCAGCACCGCGTTCAGGTTGGCGCTCTCGCGGGTACCCAGCAACAACAAGCCGGTGACTACAGCGATGATGAACACCGCCGGCAGGTTGACGATGCCCCCGGCCACGTGCGGCCCGACCGTCAGCGCCGTCGGCAGGTCTACTCCCATCCCGCTCAGGAAGCCGACCGCGTATCCCGACCAGCCAACAGCCACCGCCGACACGACCAGCGAGTATTCCAGGATCAGGCTCCACCCCACGATCCAGGCGATCAGCTCGCCCAGCACAGCGTAGGAATAGGTGTAGGCGCTGCCCGCCGCCGGCATCATGGTCGACAGTTCGGCATAGGCCAGGGCGGCGCAGGCGCAGACCAGACCGGCCAGGGCGAAGCTGATCATCACCGCCGGACCCGCCAGCCCGGCCCCGACCCCGATCAGGGTCAGGATGCCGGTGCCGACGATGGCCCCGACTCCCAGCGCCATCAGATGCGGCCAGCCCAGCGTCTTCTTCAGCGCCGGTCCGTCATGCGGGGCCAGCATGGCGTCGATCGAGCGCCGACGGTTCCAGAAAGCCATCTTGCATCGTCCTTCGCCGCGCCCCGGCGGCTGTGTAAGACCGACCCTAGCCCGTCATGCGACAAACCGAAACGGAGCCCCAAGTCCCCTTGCGCGCCAGAAACATTCCCATTAGTTGCGCTCCCTCTCCGAAGCTGGTCCCCGACCGGCACGGCGTGATGCGGCACGGGCCTTGCCGGACCCCGCCTGACGAATGGTCCGGGTGATTAGCTCAGTTGGTAGAGCAGCTGACTCTTAATCAGCGGGTCGTAGGTTCGAACCCTACATCACCCACC
>NZ_JBDNHO010000064.1:0-65253 GCF_041688735.1 Brevundimonas sp. | reverse complement strand
GCGGTTGGCGTTCAGGGAGGGATGGAGCGCTTCAGGAAAACTGTTCTGGCCTCTCTTGGGCATCTCCGTGCTGGCGCTGGCCATGGCCGCCGTGGTCGGTATGCTTCTGCTCGTCATCGCCCTGCCGTTGCAGGCGGCTAGCGCAGGGCAGGCGGCCAGCCCCGGCTCGGCGATCGTCGCCCTGCTGATGCTGGCGCTGATGCCGTTCGGTGCGGCCCTGGTAGCGACGATCCTTTGGGCGCCGTTTGCCGCGATGTGCCGTGAACTGTCGGAAGACTGAGGTTCAAGCCCGCGTCTTGACCCGGGCCGGCCTGGCGGAGGCCGCCGCGCGACCCGAAATAGCCGCGACGCGCGCCTTGCGGCGCATTTCGTGGCGATCAAGCACGTCCTTTAGATATTTTCCAGTCCAGCTCTTGGGGTTGGCGGCGACCTGTTCTGGCGTGCCGACCGCGACGATTTCGCCGCCGCCCTCGCCACCCTCGGGGCCGAAGTCGATCAGCCAGTCAGCGATCTTGATGACGTCCAGATTGTGCTCGATCACGACGATGGTGTTGCCGTTGTCGACAAGCTCCTGAAGGACCTCCAGCAGTTTGCGGATGTCCTCGAAATGCAGTCCCGTGGTCGGCTCGTCGAGGATGTAGAGGGTCTTGCCCGTGGCGCGTTTGGACAACTCCTTGGACAGCTTGACCCGCTGGGCCTCGCCGCCGGACAGGGTGGTCGCCGACTGGCCGACCTTGACGTAGCCTAGACCGACGCGGTTGAGGGTCAGCATCTTGTCGCGGATGGATGGGACAGCCTTGAAGAAGCTTCCAGCCTCTTCAACCGTCATGTCCAGAACGTCGGATATACTCTTGCCCTTGAAGACGATTTCGAGCGTCTCGCGGTTGTAGCGTTTGCCCTTGCAGACGTCGCAGGTGACGTAGACGTCGGGCAGGAAATGCATCTCGATCTTGATCAGGCCGTCGCCTTGGCAGGCCTCGCAGCGACCGCCCTTGACGTTGAAGCTGAAGCGGCCGGGGCCGTAGCCGCGGGCCTTGGACTCCGGCAGGCCGGCGTACCAGTCGCGGATTGGGCCGAAAGCGCCGGTGTAGGTGGCGGGATTGGATCGCGGCGTGCGACCAATCGGGCTTTGGTCGATATCGATGACCTTGTCGAACATCTCCAGCCCCTCGATACGGTCGAAGGGAGCGGGGGCGTCTGACGCATTGTGCAGGCGGCGCGCGGCGGCCTTGTAGAGGGTCTCGATGGTGAAGGTGGACTTGCCGCCGCCGGACACGCCGGTGATGCAGGTGAACACGCCAGCGGGAATTTCGCCGGTGACATTCTTCAGATTGTTGCCGGTGGCACCCGAGATCCTGAGCATCTTTTTGCGATCAATGGGGCGGCGGCCCTCGGGCGGCAGATCGATCTCGCGCTCGCCGGTCAGATATTTGGCGGTCAGGGAGTTCGGATTGGCCATGACCTCGGCGGGCGTGCCCTGGGCACAGACCTCGCCGCCGTGGATGCCGGCGGCCGGACCCATGTCGATGACATAGTCGGCGGTCAGGATGGCTTCTTCGTCATGCTCGACGACGAGGACGGAATTGCCGAGGTCGCGAAGACCCCTGAGGGACTCCAGTAGTCGACTGTTGTCGCGCTGGTGCAGGCCGATGGAGGGCTCGTCGAGGACGTAGAGCACGCCGGTCAGGCCCGAGCCGATCTGCGACGCGAGTCGGATGCGCTGGCTCTCGCCGCCCGACAGCGTCCCCGAGGCGCGCGACAAGCTGAGATAGTCGAGGCCGACGTTGTTGAGGAAGCGGAGTCGGTCGCCGATTTCCTTGAGGATGCGATGGCCGATCTCCAGCTGTTTCGCGGTCAGGCGTTCCGACAGGGTCAAGACCCACTGATACGCCTTGGCGATCGACAGGAAGTTGATGTCGGAGATGTCCGAGCCGTCGATGCGCACCGCCAGGGCCTCGGGCTTCAGCCGCTTGCCGCCGCAGGCTTCGCACGGGGTCTCGGACTGAAACCGGCCCAGCTCCTCGCGCACCCACGATGAGTCCGTCTCGCGCCAGCGGCGTTCCAGGTTCGGCAGCACGCCCTCGAAGGCCTTGGAGACTTCATATTTGCGGGCGTTGTCGTCATAGGTGAATTTGATCTTCTCGGACCCGGTGCCACGCAGGATCACGTCCTGGGCCGTCTCCGGCAGTTCTCGCCACGGCTTGTCCATCGAGAACCCGTAATGGCGGCTCAGCGACTGCAGCGTCTGGGTGTAGAGCGGCGATGGGCCGCGCGACCACGGGGCCACCGCACCCTTGTGCAGGGTCTTGTCCCGATCGGGAATGACCAGATCTGCGTCGAAGGCCAGCTTGACCCCCAGACCGTCGCAGGTCGGGCAGGCGCCGAACGGATTGTTGAACGAGAACAGCCGCGGCTCGATCTCGGAGATGGTGAAGCCGGAGACCGGACAAGCGAATTTCTCGGAGAAGGTCAGCCGGCGCGGCTCCTTCTCGCCCTCCGCCACATTGGCCCATTCCGCCACGGCGATCCCGTCGGCGAGGCCCAGGGCGGTCTGCAGGCTGTCGGCGTAGCGGCTGTCCAGCCCGGGCTTGGTGACGATCCGGTCCACGACGATGTCGATGTCGTGCTTGAACTTCTTGTCCAGCGTCGGCGCGTCCTCGATGGCGTAGAACTCGCCGTCGATCTTGAGGCGCTGGAAGCCCAGGCGCTGCCACTCGGCCATTTCCTTGCGGTATTCGCCCTTGCGGCCGCGCACGACGGGGGCCAGCAGCAGGATGCGCTCGCCCTCGGGCAGGGCGTTGATCTTGTCGACCATCATGGAGATGGTCTGGCTCTCGATCGGCAGGCCGGTGGCCGGTGAATAGGGCATCCCGACGCGCGCCCACAGCAGACGCATATAGTCGTGGATCTCGGTCACCGTGCCGACGGTCGAGCGCGGGTTCTTGGACGTGGTCTTCTGTTCGATCGAGATGGCCGGCGACAGGCCTTCGATCAGGTCGACGTCGGGCTTGCCCATCAGCTCCAGGAACTGGCGGGCGTAGGCGCTCAGGCTCTCGACATAGCGGCGCTGGCCCTCGGCGTAGATCGTGTCGAAGGCGAGCGAGCTCTTACCCGAGCCCGACAGGCCGGTCATCACCACCAGTTGTCCGCGCGGGATGTCGAGATCGACGCCCTTGAGATTGTGCTCGCGCGCGCCGCGCACGCGGATGAAATTGTGCTTTTCGGTCATGGAGTCCGGGGACGCGGTGGGGCCGGGCAGAGGACCGGCGCGACGACGCTATATGGGGATCAATTTGCAGGTTTCAGCAAGAACATTATGGCAACATGAGCGACCTGCCGACGCATCCCGTCACTGGTCGGGGAAATCGCCGGCATTGAAGGTGATGACGCAGCGATGATCTGCCCCGCCGGCGGGCGAACAGGAGTCCACCCCAAACCTATTGGCCAAAACCTTCGCGGACGAGCGGTAGTCGCGGCCGCCATGTTCGCACGCTGAACCCATGCCTGCGCTGCACGGCCCGAGGGCGTTGTAGAAGGCTCGGGCGTGCGCGCCGGTGCAGGTGAACAGGATCAGCTCATCCCGCCCCCGTCGGCGGCACGGCGATAGTCGCCCGTTGCTGCGGCGTGTCCGATACATTCGGCATAGAGGCGGGCGTTGGCTGGAGCCAGACCGCCGGTGATCGGCGCGTAAGCAGGGGCGACCACCGCAGTGTCAGGCGCATGGGCGCAGGCCGTCCTGACGGCCACGAGGGCGAAGGCTCGAGCAGGGTGGGGTGTCGCATGATCCTGTCCTCCAAGATCATCGTCTCATCGTCTCATGGTCTCAACAGCGGCACCATTCCCGGAATGTCTTGCACTTGGGCCGCTTCAACCCCATCCTGAATCTTCTAATGGCTTCATTGGAGGACAGACGGTCATGATCAGCGCCTTGGAAATCGGTTTCGGCCTTTCCGCATCGCTGCTCGTGCTGGTCCATGTCATCCAGAACCAGCCTCGTCCCAAACGAATACGCATTCGCACTCGTGACGCTCGATCGCGTCGCGGCCCGGACGCCTGACGGTTCCTAAGTCCCCGACAATCTGAGCCTTACGTTCCGTAGTGAGCGAACGCGCGTCATAGGATGATCGCGCTAACCTAGCCTCGGCCCGCGACCGCGCCGAGCCGGCGGGTGGCGACGGGATGGACGATCGGGACCGTCGGCTCCGCCGCCGGGCGTCCGAACAGCCAGCCTTGACCGTAATCGACACCGAGGCCCCGGATGATCGTTGCCTGATCGTTGCCTGATCGTTGGTCTCGATCATCTCCGCGACCGTGGACATCTTCAGCTTCTTGCACAGGTCGACCACATGCGAGACGAGCGATCGGGAGCGCTCGTCGGTCGTGATATCGCGCACGAACCGCCCATCGATCTTTACCGTGTCCGCTGGCAGCCGGTGCAGATAGTTCAGTGAAGCGGCGCCGGCGCCGAAGTCGTCGAGACAGACTTGGACGTCGGCCGTTCGCAAAGCGGTCAGGCGCCGGCTTGCGGCGTCGAGGTCGCCGACGGCGACGGTCTCGGTGACCTCAATCAGTATGCGTGAGCGGATATCTGGCGACGCTGCGGTCATCCGCAGAAGGCCCTCGACGTAGGTATCGGCTCCAATCGACGCACCGGAAACGCTGACGGATACCTTGCTCAGGCCGAAGCCGGGCCGCCGCAGCATCTGCAGGGCCTTCTCGGCAACCGCCAGGTCGAAGCTCTCGATCAGGCCCAACTCCTCCGCGAGATGGATCGAGTCGGCGGACCCGTGACCGCCGAACCGGGCGAGGGCCTCGAAGTGATGGAGACGCCAGTCGCGAGATCGGCGATCGGCTGGTATTCCAGGGTGAAGTTCTGTTGACGGACGATAGCCCGGAACTTTTCGGCCTCCTTGAGTGTCCGCTTCAGGCTATCGGAGAAGGTCACGCTGGCGCGACCGACACCCTCCGTGAGACAGGCTTCCAGCGCAAAGCGAAGCGCGCGGATCGTCGGTTCCGCCGGCCCGCTCATGGACAGGGCGGTCCGGGTGACCAAGGCGGCCAGGTCGATACCTTCGGCCGCTCCGGCGTCGCGAACCTCGTCGACGAGGTCGGACGCCGCGTCGGCGGCGCGGAGGAGAGCGAACTGCTCGGGCGACAGGCGCGCGGCCGACGCCCCATCCAGGGACGCGGTCTGAAGGGCGGCGTTGATGCGGGCGGCGGCGCGCTGGTGCGCTTCCCCGGGCTGATCGAGCCCCGCGACTTCGACGAAGGAAACGGCGAGGCCTAGCGCGACCGCGCCTTCCTGCAGGACCGCCTGGACGCGGCCGAGCAGCCCCCCCGCGTTAAGAAGGATCGGCGCGTTAGGCACGGCGAGCGTGAAGGCTGTCCCGACGTATGTGATCGCGAACGAGACGGCGGGAGCCAGTTCCGGCAACTGGAACAAGCGGATGCGCGCGCGACGCACCCGCTCGGAATTGCAGGAGATCAATGCATCGAGCGGGGCTGTGCGGATATTCGGCTGAAGCGTCCGGAGCGCCTCCGAAAGGGATTTTCGGCTGGCCTTGCCGACCAGATCCAACAGCATCCGGCCTTGCCAGGCATCCGCCGTCGTGCCCGGGCCAGGGCCGGCTCCCAGAACCAGCGCCACCTTGCCGTCTCCATCGACCTCAAGCAGCGTATCCGCTGCGGCGAAGGCGAGTCCGAGGAGGCCCGATTCCGTTGTCATAGACGCCTGTAACGCCTCCGATGTGAAGCCAAGTTCGACGAACAACCTTAACGTGACGTCAAGCCATCCGGTTTAACGCCAAGGCGCGGCCGTCGCCGGCGTTGGCCTTGCCCGACGCTCCATAGGCGGAAGGCGAGCCGCGCTGGCCGGCGACTTCGGCGGCGATGGTGCGGACCAGGCCTTCCGACACTGTCCGCGCGGCCTCCACCGCACGCGCGTGCGTCGACAGTGTCGCTTCGAACGCCTTCGTCGCCTCGATCAGGCCCTTGCGCGCGGCCAAGGGCGCGGGGGCCAAGACGCTGGGGTCGGCCTTCACCTGGGCCGACTCGCGACGGTAGGCATTGGCCAGGTCCTGCGTCTCGGCCATGGTCAGCGCAGCATCTTGCGGACGACGCGCCTCAAAGGCCTTTGTTTCCGCCGAGAGCCGGGCGGTCAGGCGTTGCGTCAGATCGATCAACTGACGAACGCGGGCCGTAGCGTTGAGAGTGGCGGCGTCGGTCATCGGGCCTGCTCCTGCATTTTGATCATTTGCGACAGGACCTGATCGGCCAGGCCGATCCCGCCCGCCTTGACGGTCTGTTTGGCCATGGCCTCCACGAGGAAGCCGCGCCAGGTGCCCTCGGCCTCGCCGCCTCCAAACGGCGCTTCGGTCGAGAGGCCCTCGAACATCGGCTTCATCATCTGCGCCAGGAAGGATGCCTCGAAGGCCTCGGCGGTTTCGCGCATGCGGCCGGTCACGGGTTTCGGCGTCGCGGGCTGGAGCAGAGCGGGGGAGACGGCGAGGTCGCTCATGGTCACATCACCTCGATTTCGGCTTGCAGGGCGCCGGCAGCCTTGATGGCCTGCAGGATGCTGATCATGTCGCGCGGGCTGACGCCGAGGGCGTTCAGGCCGTTGACGAGGGTGGATAGCGAGGTCCCGCCGCCGACGATTCGCATCTGGACGCCGCGTTCTTCCTCGACCGCCACGTCCGACTGGGGCACCACTACGGTCTCGCCGCCGCGGCTGAAGGGTTCGGGCTGGCTGACCTGGGGGCTTTCCTGAACCGAGACTGTCAGATTGCCTTGGGCGATGGCGACGGTGGAGACGCGGACCGCATCGCCCATCACCACGACGCCGTTGACCTCGTCGATGATAACCTTGGCCGGGGAATCGACCCGCACCGGCAGGTTTTCGACCTGGCTGATGAAGCCGGCCATGCCCAGCTGGCCCGGCGCGCGCAGGGCGATGACGGTGCCATTCTCGGCCAGGGCGGTATTGGGATAGACCTGATTGATGGCGGCCGCGACGCGCTGGGCGGTGGTGAAGTCCGGATTGCGCAGCGTCAGCCGCACCTCGTTCATATTGGCCAGCTGGAAGCCGGTCTCGCGTTCGACCGTGGCACCCGAAGCGATGCGGCCGGCGGTCGGCACGCCGCGCGTGACCGAAGAACCGGACCCTCCAGAGGCAGAAACCGCCCCGGTCTGGATGGAGCCCTGCGCGACGGCGAAGACCTGACCGTCAGCACCCTGCAGGCTGGTGACCAGTAGAGTGCCGCCCAGCAAGCTCTTGGCGTCGCACATCGAAGACACGCTGACGTCGATGCGCGAGCCGGGCGTGGCGAATGGCGGCAGTTCGGCGGTGACCATGATGGCCGCCATGTTCTTGGAGTTGGCGTTGGCACCACGAATATTGACGCCCAGGCGTTCGGTCATGCCTTCCAGCGATTGGCGGGTGAAGGGGCAGTTGCGCAGGGAGTCGCCCGTGCCGTTCAAGCCGACGACAAGCCCGTATCCGACCAGCTGGTTGGTGCGGACCCCCTCGATGGCCGCGATGTCCTTGATCCGCGATTGGGCCAGAGTAGGAGACGCGAAACCCGCGATCGCGGCGGCGGTCAGGAGGGAGGCGAGCAGTTTCTGCATCGGTGGGTCCGCGAACTGTTGTCTCCGACGAACCTGCGAAGGTCGTGCCACGAGAAAAACATCGGAAAAACAACGAAGGCCGTCTTCGCTGCCCCAGCGCCGGAGGCAAGAATTGCCGGGTCGTTAACCAAACAGTGACCGGCGGGTCGCCATGGTCGGGCATGTTTTGGAGTCGCTCCGCATGAAGGTTACCGGCCCGACAGGACCCGGCGCGCCATCGGCCGCTCGTTCCGCGCGAGCGACGGGCGGCTTTTCCGTCCCGCAAGCGACCTCCGCCGCGCCGTCCGCCGCCGCCGGCGCCGCCAGCGGCGTCTCCGGGGTGGCGGGCGTATCCGCCCTCATGGCTCTTCAGGGCGTCGAGGACCTTACCGAGCGACGCCGTCGGGCCATCCGTCGTGGCGACGGCCTGCTGGATCGGCTCGAAGAGCTGAAACTCGCCCTGTTGTCCGGCGAGGCTGGCGAAGGCGCTCTGGATCGCCTGTCCCGGAGCCTCAGAGAAGAGCGTCCTCTCGACACCGATCCGGAGCTGAACGGCCTACTGGAACAGATTGATCTGCGCGCAGCGGTCGAATTGGCGAAGGCCGATCTTCGCCGCATCGCAGCATAAACTACCGAAAAACCTAGAAAAAGCAGCGCCGGTCGAGCGCCGGGTGATGAAGAAATGTCACGCTCGCGCCTTTCATGAAGCGTGACAGGGTCACGCTCGCGCGAGCCGTGTTGCCGCGACTCTCCCGCATCCCTATACGCAGGGCTGCGCCACAGGGGGGCGCTGTTGAAAGCGTGAATGCGATGAACGCATTAGCGTCCGTCATCGTCGATCCGGTCGATTATCGGCCGAGCGACGCAGAGCCGTTCATGAATGAGCGGCAGTTGGCCTACTTCAAGGGCAAGCTTCTGGCGTGGAAGGACGACATCCTTCGCGAATCCAGAGGCACGGTGACCAATCTGAAGGCCGAAACCGAGAACCATCCGGACCTCGTGGACCGGGCATCTTCGGAATCCGACCGCGCGCTTGAGTTGCGCACGCGGGACCGCCAGCGGAAACTGATATCCAAGATCGACGAAGCGCTGCGGCGGATCGAGGACGGCTCCTACGGCTATTGCGAGGAAACCGGCGAGCCGATCAGCCTCGGCCGTCTGGAAGCCCGGCCCACGGCGACACTGTCGGTCGAGGCCCAGGAGCGGCACGAGCGCCGCGAACGGGTCCACCGGGACGACTGATCGCCTGCGAGCCTTGACTTGAGGGGCCGCGAGGGCGACCTGTGCGCCCCGCGTTTCCAAGGTCTATCGCATGTCCGTCAAGGTCCGTTTCGCCCCGTCACCAACGGGTAAGCTGCACGTAGGCAACGTGCGCACCGCCTTGGTCAACTGGATGTTCGCGAAAGGGCAGGGCGGGTCCTTCGTCCTGCGCATCGATGATACCGATATTGCCCGTTCCACTCCCGAATTCGAACAGGGCATCGAGGACGACCTGACCTGGCTGGGTCTGGTCTGGGACGAGCGCCATAACCAGTCCAGGCGCTTCGATCGCTATGAGGAGGCTGCGGCTCGGCTCAAGGCCGCCGGCCGGCTTTACGCGTGCTATGACAGCTCCGAAGAACTGGACCGCCGCCGCAAGGTGCAACTCTCGCGCGGCCTGCCGCCGATCTACGACCGCGCGGGCCTGGCGCTGACGGATGTGGAAAAGGAGGGCTATGAGGCTGAGGGCCGCAAACCCCACTGGCGGTTCAGGCTGGACGGCCGCCGCGTCGCTTGGGAAGACTTGTCGCGCGGCCACGCCGAAGTAGACACAGCCTCGATGTCGGACCCGGTGCTGATCCGCGAGGACGGGCTGTTCCTCTATACCCTGCCTTCGGTCGTGGACGACATCGACATGGTGATCACCCACGTCATTCGGGGCGAGGACCACGTCACCAATACCGGTGCCCAGATCGAGATCTTCGAGGCGCTTGGCGGGCCGACGCCTGCGTTCGCCCACATGCCCCTGCTGGTCGGCGAGGACGGGCAAGCGCTGTCGAAGCGGCTGGGGTCGCTGTCGATCGCCGAGATGCGCGACAAAGACTACGAGCCGATCGCCATCACCAGTCATCTGGGCCGTATCGGCACTAGCGATCCGCTGGAGGTCGGCCAGTCGATCGATGCCCTCGGTGCCAGCTTCGCCTTCGCCAAAATGGGCCGGTCGCCGGCGCGTTATGATACCGCCGACCTTGACCGCCTGAACGCCCAGGCCCTGCACGCAATGGACTATGGGACGGCGCGCGCTCGGCTGGCCGCTCTCGACGTGGATCTGGGCGAAACCTTCTGGACAGGCGTGCGAGGTAACCTTCAGAAATTCACCGATGTCGTTGAAATGGCGACGATCGTGCGCGGTCCAGTGACGCCGACGATCGAGGACCCGGCGTTCGCTCAAGCCGCGTTGGCGGCCCTGCCCGCGACCATTGACGAGACCCTGTGGCCCGTGTGGACGGCGGCGGTAAAGGAGGCGACGGGGGCCAAGGGCAAGGCGTTGTTCATGCCCCTGCGCATGATGATCACGGGCCAATCCCACGGCCCGGACATGGCGACGCTGGCGCCGATGATCGGCCGCGAACGGATCGTGAAGCGGTTGAACGGCGAGACGGCCTGAGCTGCCTCGCCGGATTCAAGTCCGATAAGGCGTTGCAGAGGGACAGTTGTCCGGCAGACAGGGCGACGCCCTTGAAGCTGAACGACGAGACTGCGCCGAAACGCGGCACGACGCGGCGACAGTGCGGGGGGCCGGCTGATTGGCGCCGCCGTTGGCGGTGCAGGTCGCGCCTTCGCAGCGCCGGATGGCGCCGTCGATGATCGTGCGGGCGGCAGTGGCCCTTGTGGTATCGACCAGCACGGCGCTGGACATCGGGGTCTGGGCGAAGGCAGGGGCGGCGGCGATGAACAATGATCATTTATCGCTGATCATGTCGCAAGCCCGCCTGACCGTCGGCTTCCTGCATCCCCTTGATGGCCTCTTCCACGGTGTCGCAGACGGTCCAGGCATCGAGGAAGGAGGGCGGGGTCATGCCCTCTTCGACGCTATGCCGCATCAGGGCGAAGAAGGTCTCCCAGAAACCGTTCAGATTCAGGAAGATGACGGGTTTGTGGTGCAGGTCGAGCCGTTTCCAGGACAGGACCTCAACCACTTCTTCCAGCGTGCCGACGCCGCCGGGAGCGACGACGAAGGCGTCGGACTGATCGTACATTATGGTCTTGCGCTCGTGCATCGAGGTGACCACCAGGGTCTCGACCTCGTCGAACAGCCGCTCGCGGCTGCGCAGGAAGCCGGGCATGACGCCAAGCACCCGACCGCCCTCGCCATGCGCGCCCCGGGCCGAAGCGCCCATCAGGCCGACGCCGCCCCCGCCATAGACCAGCCGCCAACCCGCTCGGGCGGTCTGTTCCCCGAACGCCCGCGCCGCGGCGACGTATTCAGGATGCGCGGTTTCGGACGATCCGCAGAAAAGGCAGACGGACTGACCGTCGAAGGGCTGGATGGTGACGGGCGACGACATGGGGCCTCGTGAAGACGATGAAAGACAGCGGGCGCGTCGCCGGGCTATCTGGGTGGCCACTCCTAGCGGTCGGAGCTTGAGGATGAAACGGGCGATATTGTCAGCATCGGCGGCGCTGGCGCTAGCGGCGCTCGGCGGATGCTCGCCCGCGCCGATCGGAAAGGCGGCCGGGAAACAGACTGAGGCTCCCAGCGGTTGGACGCGTCCGCCCGTGATCCAGCGGGTGATGCGGGCGACCACCGGACTGATCGTGACCGGACTGGCCGAACCCGGCGCGCGCGTCGTCCTGCGCGGAGCGTCCGGCGACGCCCATGCCGCGGTGGCCGACGAGCGCGGGCGATTCGAGATTCGCATGGGCGCGCCTGCTGAGCATCTGATCCTGCGTCCCGAGACCCAGATCGGTCAGGACGCGGCGCCGTCGCCGGATCGGCTGCTGCTGGTCGACGGCGGGCGTGGCCCCATAGCGATCCTGAGGGCAGGAGGCGCGACCCGGCGCCTCGACGCCGCCCCGGCGCTCGGCGCGATCGACGGCGACGGACGTCAATATATCGCCTCGGGTCGAACCGTGCCCGGAACCCGCGCGCTGCCGGTTTCGACCGGAGAAACCTCGACAACCGTGGCACCGGCCGCCGATGGAGCCTGGACGCTTATGCTGCCCTCGTCCCGCGCCCAGCCCATCCGGATCGGCGCGCGATCATTCGTCTGGCCCGACGAGAGTCCACGATCCGGAGACGATCTGGTCGTGGAGCGCGAGGCCGACGGCTGGAGCATAGCCTGGGTGGGTCCGGAGGGCGCGCGTCAGTGGACCTGGTTGCCGACGGGGCCGACCCTCTGACGTGATTTACGTCCGGTTAACCAATTCAGTCGATTGGCAAAGTGTCTTCTTCGAGGACACCCACCATCACCGAACTACTCAAGCCCGGCGTTCGCGTCGGGTTTTTTTCGTCCTAGCGATATCTGGGCAGGGGAGAGAGTGGCTCCGCGGGTAGGATTCGAACCTACGACCAGCCGATTAACAGTCGGCTGCTCTACCACTGAGCTACCGCGGAACACTTCCTCTCGGGAAGGCGGGCGCTATAGCAGCGCGAGTCGCGCTCACGCAACGGGAAATATCCGACATTGCCCCTCATCCGCATCGACGATCCCGCCGACCCTCGCGTCGCCGCCTTCCGCCACATCAAGGAGCGGGACCTCACGGGCAGGCAGGGCCTGTTCGTGGCCGAGGGAGAGGTGGTGCTGCGGGTGCTGGCGTCGCCGCGCTCCCTCTGTCGGCCGGTGGCGGCGTTGATCGCGGAATCGCGGGTCGAGGGGCTCGCCGAAATTCTCGCCGCGCTTCCCGAAGAGACGCCGGTCCATGCCGTCGCGCAGCCGGTCCTGGACGGCATCGCCGGCTTTCATCTGCATCGGGGCATCCTCGCCCTGGGCCAGAAGCCGGCGGCACGGTCGCTGGAGGACATTCTGGCCGAACTCGGCGAACGGTCGGTCGTCGTGCTGGCCTGCGGAATCGGCAATCACGACAACATGGGCGGCATCTTCCGGGCGGCCGCCGCCTTTGGCGCGGATGCCGTCCTGCTCGATGACCGGTGCTGCGATCCCTTTTACCGCAAGGCGATCCGGGTCTCGGTCGGTGCCGTGCTGCGCACCCCGATGGCGATCAATCTGGACGCCGTGCAGGCTGTCGTTGCGCTGGGCGTCGCGGGCTTTCGGGTGATGGCCATGACGCCGTCCGCCCACAGGTCCCTGGACGAGACCGCCCCGGGCGGTCGCATGGCGATCTTGCTCGGTGCCGAAGGACCGGGGCTGTCGCCTGATGTGCTGCGGAGATGCGAGGGCGTTGGCATCCGAATGTCGGGCGGCTTCGATTCGCTGAACGTGGCGACGGCGGGCGCTATCGCCCTGCACCATTTCACGCGTCAGGCATAAAGCATTGACCAATCCGCGATTGACCCTTCGTACCCATTGATGAATGGCGTGAATTATGACGCTCTGTCGTGGTCCGGGGGAGTGGGTTATGCTCAATGGCATTCTTTTCTTCGTGCACCGTAATGTGCGCGTCGACGAGACGGTGGGCATCGTCACCGCGACCGTCAGCGCCGCCACGATCATCGGCTGGATGACCGCGCCGGTCTGAAACCGGTTTTCTCTGAAGGATCGCGATGGAGGCCTGACCGGGAATCGAACCCGGGTGCAAGGATTTGCAGTCCTCTGCGTAACCACTCCGCCATCAGGCCGTGACCCACCGATGCAGGCCGCGTCGTCGCGAGGGGCGTTCGCTATCAGATCGGATTGTCCCTCGCAACGCACAGACCTATAAGCGCGCCAGATTTTCCGGCGCCGCGATGCGTCGATGTTTCAGGACCAGGGACCGATGGATTTCGCAGCCGCGCGCAAGATCATGGTGGACAGTCAGGTCCGCGTGAACGACGTCACCGACCGCGCCCTGCAGGCGGCCCTGCTGGCCGTGCCCCGCGAACGTTTCCTGCCGGAAGACCGCGCCTTCTCGGCCTATGCCGAAGTCGAGTCCGAGATCGCGGCGGGTCGCAAGCTGATGATGGCGCGGGATCTTTCGAAGCTGCTGATGGCTGTGGACGCGCGTCCGGGCGAGACGGCCCTCGCCATCGCGGCTCCTTATGCCGCTGCGGTGCTGGCGAATCTGGGCCTGGTGGTCACGGCGCAGGAAGGCGACGCAGCCGTGTTCGACGTCGTCGGCGGTGCCTTGGCCGACGCCGGCGTGTCGACGGCGGTGGCGTCTGCGGCCGAGCCCGCGATCCAGGATGTGGACGTCATCGTGTCCGAGGCCGCCGTTCCTGCGCGACCGGAATCGTGGATCGCCGCGTTGAAGGTTGGCGGGCGTCTGGCCGTGGTCGAGCGCTCGGGCCCGGCCGGCAAGGCGGTCCTCTATGTGCGTGGCGAAAATGGCGTGTCGCGGCGGGAACTGTTCGACGCCGCGCCTCCGGTTCTTGCGGAGCTCGAGCCTGAACCCACTTTCGCCCTCTAGGACGGTGACTTCGCCGCGCGATTTCGCCGGCGAGTGAAAAAAACTTAACTGGCGCGGGCGTAACTGGTCCCGCATCAGACGTACGAGATACGAAGGGCGCTTCTCCATGCGCCAGGCAGGGACAATCATGCTGAAACGTTCGCGCGCGCTCGCCTCGGTCGCCGTCATCGCCGTGATCGCCGGCATGGGTACGCCGGCCTGGGCCGACACGCTCCGGGAAGCGCTCGCGCTGGCCTACCAGACCAATCCGACGCTGCTGGCCCAACGCGCCAGTCAGCGCGCGCTGGACGAATCGATCGTCCAGGCCCGCGCCGGCCTGCGGCCCAACATCAATTTGAGCGCCAACTCATCTTATAGCCGCGTCGACAGCAAGGGCGGCGGCAGCCGAGACATCAACGGCGACGGCATCCCGGATATCGTCACCGGCGGGGTCAGCGAATCTGACAGCGTCAATGCCTCGATCGGCCTTTCGCAGACGCTCTATTCCGGCGGCCGCATCGGCCACGGCATCAACGTCGCCGAGGCCAATGTGCGCGGCGGTCGCGAGAACCTGCGCGCCATCGAGCAACAGGTCCTGATCTCGGTGATCCAGGCCTATGTGGACGTCCAGCGCGACATGGAGATCTTGCGCATCCGCCAGGACAACCTGGGCGTCCTGCGTCGTCAGCTGGATGAATCCAGCGCCCGCTTCGAGGTCGGGGAAATCACCCGCACCGACGTGGCCCAGTCCGAATCGCGCCTGGCCCAGTCCGAAGCGGACTTGGCTAACGCCCAGGCTCAGTTGTCAGTTTCTCGAGCTAGCTATGCCGCCGTAGTCGGGCAGGCTCCCACCAATCTGGAGACGCCGCCGCCGTTGCCCGGCCTGCCCACCGACTTCGACGCCGCGCTGGAAATCGGTTTGAACGAAAACCCCAATGTGCTGTCCGCCGAATACGGGTTGCGGGCAGCAGAAGCGCGCGTGGCCCAGGCCCGGGCCGAGTATCGGCCGTCGGCGCGGCTGACCAGCTCGTACGGCGGCTCCGACGACCTGTCTTCATTCGACCTGACCCAGCGTACCAGTTTCCAGGCCGGCGCCTCGATCTCCATTCCGCTGTTCACCGGCGGGCTTAACGCCTCGCGGGTGGCCCAGGCGCTGGAACAGGCCAACGCCGCCCAGATCGGCGTCGAGGGCGAGCGCCGGAATGTGTTGCAGAGTGTCAGCTCGGCCTATGCCCAGGCGATCTCGGCCCGCGCCACCCTGACCGCCGGGAATGAGGCCGTCCGCGCCGCCACCGTGGCCGCCGAGGGCGTGCGTCAGGAGGCCCAGGTCGGCCTGCGCACCACGCTGGATGTGCTGAACCAGGAGCTGGAGTTGCGCAGCGCCGAGGTGACCCTGGCCAGCGCGCGCCGGAACGAATACGTGGCCCAGGCCAATCTGCTGGCCGCCATGGGTCGGTTGGAGGGTCAGGATCTCGATCCGTCCATCGCCGTCTATGATCCCGCCGCCAACTACCAGCGCATCCGCAATCGTGGAGCCCTGCCGTGGGACGGCATCCTCGAGACGATCGATCGCATAGCCGCGCCGCGCGTGGTCCCAGCGGAAGATGCGCCCGACGCGCCAATCGACCGTCAGCTGAAGTCCGAGATCATCAGGACCGCGCCCGGAAACTGATCGCCGTCGGGGCGAGTCTTCGCCGGGCGTTAAACCTGTCAGGCGAAAAGGGCCGTTGATTCCGACGGCTTGAGATGCGACGACAAACCTGTGGGCAGGGCCGCTGTTTTGGCTCTGCCGCCTGACATGACTGCGTGCTTCGGCCGCGCGCCTCGGGGTTACGACATGACCGACCAGACCGCCCAGGAACCGACGATGGAGGAAATCCTGGCGTCGATCCGCCGGATCATCTCCGAAGACGACGCGCCTGCGGAGACGGCGTCCGCCGCTGCGCCGGCAGAGCCTGAGGCCGAGTCCTTCGCCGCGTCCGAAACCGGAGTCGAGGCCGAGCCGGTCGTGTCGTCCGCCCTGATGGACGAAACCCCGTCGACCCAGATGCCTGTTTCGTCCGAAGACGACGTGCTGGAATTGACCGAACCCTATGAAGCGCCGGCCGCCGAAAGCATCGGTGATCTGGACGTGTCTCCGGCCGAGCCCGAACCCTTTCCGGCGGCCCCCGTCAGCGAATCAATCTTCGCTCCGGAGCCGGCCGAGGCCCCGGAACCGACCCCCGCGTACGATACCCTGGTCGGCGACAGTGCCGCGGCCAGCGCCGCCTCGGCCTTCGCCGGTTTCGCCTCTTCGATCAGGAAGCCAGAACCCATGGAAACTTCGACCGGATCCGGACCCACAGTCGACGAACTGGCCCGCTCCCTGTTGCGGCCGATGCTGAAGGAATGGCTGGAAGCCAACCTGCCGGGCATCGTCGAGGCCCAGGTCCGCAAGGAAGTCGAACGCATCGCCCGCAACGCCGGCTGACTTCACCTGCGACCCGATCAAGGCTAGATCATTCCGGGGCGGCTCCAGTCGGGGCCGCCCTTATCTTTTGTCTACCGCCCTCATGCAGCGACGCGCCGCGCGCGGAGCGATAGGGAAAGCAAGAAGTCCTTCAATGCTCGACAAGACCTTCGACCCGACCGCCGCCGAACCACGCCTCTATGCGATGTGGGAGAACAGCGGCCTGTTCGCGCCGCGTGACGCCACCGCCACCGACGGCGCTGCCGAGGCCTATTCGATCGTCATTCCGCCGCCCAATGTGACCGGCTCGCTTCACATCGGCCACGCGCTGAACAACACCCTGCAGGACATCCTGGCCCGCTATCACCGGATGAAGGGCAAGACCGTGCTGTGGCTGCCGGGCACGGACCACGCCGGCATCGCCACCCAGATGGTGGTCGAGCGCCAGTTGGCGGCGGCGGGCAACGTCGGTCGCCGCGACATGGGCCGCGACGCCTTCGTGGCCAAGGTCTGGGAGTGGAAGGCCGAAAGCGGCGGGACCATCGTCCAGCAGCTGCGCCGGCTGGGCGCGTCCTGCGACTGGTCGCGCGAGCGGTTCACCCTCGACCCGGCCATGAACGCAGCGGTGCGCAAGGTCTTCGTCCAGCTGCACCGGGACGGGCTGATCTATCGCGACAAAAGGCTGGTCAACTGGGACCCGCATTTCCAGACGGCGATCTCGGACCTCGAGGTCGAGCAGAAGGAGATGGACGGCTTCTACTGGCATTTCGCCTATCCGCTGGCCGACGGCGTCACCTATGAGCATCCGATCGCGTTCGACGAGGACGGCAAGGCGACGGAATACGAGACGCGCGACTATATCGTCGTCGCCACGACCCGGCCCGAGACCATGCTGGGTGACACCGGCGTCGCCGTGCATCCGGACGATGCGCGCTATGCCGGGCTGGTCGGGAAGTTTGTGACCCTGCCGATCGTGGGCCGCCGCATTCCCATCGTCGCTGACGACTACGCCGATCCCACCAAGGGCTCGGGCGCGGTGAAGATCACCCCCGCGCACGACTTCAACGACTTCCAGGTCGGAAAGCGGGCGGGGCTAGCGGCATTGAACGTTATGGACGCCTTCGGCCGGATCACCGCCGACGACACGCCGGACGTGCCGGCGGAATACGCGGGCATGGACCGCTTCGCCGTGCGCAAGGCCATCGTCGCAAAGGCCGAAGAAGACGGCTGGCTGAAGGAGATCGAGAAGACCCGCCATGTGATCCCGCACGGTGACCGCTCGGGCGTGGTGATCGAACCGTGGCTGACGGACCAGTGGTACGTCGACGCCCACACGATGGCCCAGCCGGCCATCAAGGCGGTCGAGCAGGGCGATACGGTGTTCGAGCCGAAGTCGTACGAGAAGATCTATTTCGAATGGCTGCGCAATATCGAGCCGTGGTGCATCTCGCGCCAGCTATGGTGGGGTCATCGCATTCCGGCCTGGTACGGCCCACCAGCGAACGATGACGGCACACGTCCAGTTGATCCATCAAAGCTTGATCTCAGGGTGTTCGTCGCTGAAACGGCCGAAGAGGCAGAGCAACAGGCGGCGGATTTTTATGGCTGCCGGGTCGAATGGGGCATGGCTCCCGGTTTCTACGGAGACGGAACAGTCTATGAGGAGGTTCAACTCTTCCAAGATGGCGACGTCCTCGACACCTGGTTCTCCTCGGCCCTGTGGCCGTTCTCGACCATGGGCTGGCCGGAAGAGACCGAGGACCTGCGCCGCTTCTATCCGACCAGCGATCTGGTCACGGCGGCGGACATCATCTTCTTCTGGGTCGCCCGGATGATGATGATGGGCCTGCACTTCATGGACGGCGAGGTCCCTTTCAGACGGGTCATCATCAACGGCCTCGTCCGCGACGAGAAGGGCCAGAAGATGAGCAAGTCCAAGGGCAATGTCATCGACCCCTTGAGCATCATCGATGAACTGGGGGCCGACCCCTTGCGCTTCACCATGGCCATACTGTCGGGGACGCGGGACATCAAATTGTCGCGGCAACGCATTGAAGGTTATCGCAACTTCGGCACAAAGCTGTGGAACGCCGCGCGCTTCTCGCAGATGAACGAGGCGCGGCGCGTCGAGGGATTCGATCCGGCGACCGTGGACCAGACCATCAACCGCTGGATCCGCGGCGAACTGACCAAGGCTGAGCGGCAGGTGTCGTCGGCGATCGAGGGCGGGCGTTTCGACGACGCCGCCTCGGCCCTGTACCGGTTCGTCTGGAACGTGTTCTGCGACTGGTATCTTGAGCTGGCCAAGCCGGTCTTCATGGGCTCGGACGAGGCCGCCAAGGCCGAGACCCGCGCCATGACCGCCTGGACCCTGGACCACACGCTGAAGCTGATGCACCCGGTCATGCCCTTCATCACCGAAGAGCTGTGGGACAAGCTGGCCGGGGAGGGCGCGCCCCGCGCCGAGGCCACCCTGATCGGCGCCGCCTGGCCCGACCTGCCGGACGCCTTCATCGACGCCGGTGCCGAGGCCGAGATCGGCTGGCTGGTCGATCTGGTCACCGAAATCCGTCAGCTGCGCGCCGAGATGAACGTGCCGCCCTCGGCCAGGCCGCCGCTGGCCTTCGTCTCGCCCGACGCGACGACGGCAGAGCGGATCGACCGCCACCGCGACTTGGTTCTGACCTTGGCCCGGGTTTGCGAAGTCGGCTCTTCCGACGTCGCGCCGACGGGCGCCGTGACCTTCGTTTCCGGCGGGACGACCGGCGCGTTGTCGCTGGCGGGCATCATCGACCTGACAGCCGAGCGGGCCCGCCTGGTCAAGGAGATCGCGGTCCTGGACAGCGACATCGCCCATTTCGACAAGAAGCTGTGCAACCCTGCCTTCGTCGCCCGCGCCGCGCCGGACGTGGTCGAGGACCAGCGCGAGAAACAGGCCGAAGCCGTCGCGGGCAAGGCCCGTCTTCAGACGGCTCTGTCGCGTCTGGATACGGTGGGGTGAGCAAGGTACGGCTCGACCAGCTGTTGGTCGCGCGGGGTCTGGCCGAGAGCCGGGCCAAGGCCAAGGCGGCGATCGAGACGGGCTGCGTCACGGTGGACGGCCAGCCCGCGCGGACGGCCTCTCGCGCAACGGATGAGGATGCCGTCATCGACTATGCCGACGCCCACCGTTTCGTGGGGCGCGGCGCGCTGAAGCTGGATCACGCCCTCACGCTGTGGCCGGTCGTCGTTCAGGGCAGGGTGGCGCTCGACATCGGCGCGTCGACCGGCGGTTTCACCCAGGTTTGCCTCGAGCGCGGCGCGACGCGCGTTTTCGCTGTGGATGTCGGTGCCGATCAGATGCATGCGCGGGTCGCCGCAGATGCGCGGGTCGTCAATCTGGAGCACACCGACGCGCGCGACCTGACGGCCGCTCTGGTCACGCAACCG
This sequence comes from Brevundimonas sp., assembly GCF_041688735.1. Lineage (GTDB taxonomy): Bacteria > Pseudomonadota > Alphaproteobacteria > Caulobacterales > Caulobacteraceae > Brevundimonas. The sequence goes on along the minus strand of NZ_JBDNHO010000064.1, from coordinate 45,245 downwards.
CCGGAGCTGATCGTCTGCGACGTCAGCTTTATCGGCTTGGCGAAGGTGCTGCCCGCCGCCTTGGCGCTGGCTGGACCGGGCGTGGACCTGGTCACCCTCGTCAAGCCGCAGTTCGAAGCGACCGGGCCGGGCGGAACCCGCAAAGGCGTGGTCAAGGACCCGATCGCCCGTCAGGCGGCGCTGTCCTCGGTCTCGGCTTGGCTGGAAGGGAGGGGCTGGATCGTTCAGGCGACGACCGAAAGCCCGATCACCGGCGGCGACGGCAACGTCGAATTCCTGCTTTGGGCTCGGAAGTCCTGACAAGAAGAAACCGCCGGCGGATTTCTCCACCGGCGGCTCTCGTCACGTCGCCGATCGACAGGGGGGCTGAAACTTGATCGGCGACGCGATTCTGTCAGTAGCGGTTGGGGCAGGACTGCGCGTAACGGGTCACGATGCGACCGTCCCAGCCGCGGCTTCGGGTCTCGATCGTGCGGCAGCCGTACTGCTGGTAGCCGGACTGATTGTTCTGGTAGCCGGACCGATACCGATCGTCCCCGGACGAATAGGACCGGTCGTAGCCTTGACGGTCGTAGCCGTAGGATTGGTCGTCATAGCGTCTGTCCGACGAGTCGTACGAACCGCTGTCGTAGCCTTGGTTGCTGTAGCCCTGGTTGCCATAGCGCTGGTTGCTGTAGACCTGGTTTCCGTGGCGTTGATTTTCATAGCCGTAGCCGTAACCCGAGCGATCGTCGCAGCGGGCGCTGCTATTGCCGAGGCCCGCGCCGATCGCGGCACCGACGACGCCACCCAGAACGCTGCCCTCGGTGCGGCGGCCACGCGCGCCCAGCTGGGAGCCGGCGACAGCGCCGAGCACGGCCCCGAAACTGGCACCTGCGGCGCGGCGCTGGTTGGTGTCGCTGCGGCAGTAGGACGAGCTGTTGCGGTCCTGGCCATACTGATCGTAGCCATAGCGCGATTGACCGTAGTCGTGGCGCTGACCGTACGAACCCGAGCCATAGTTTTGTGGACCCTGATAGCTGTAGGTCTGGGCCGAAGCGGCGGCGGGGGCCATCAGCAGGCCCGTGGCGGCGATCGCAGCGGCGGCGGTGGCGGATTTGAAAGGCAGACGGGCGAACATCGGCTTGATCCTGATCAACTGAGAGCAGATGGCCGAACGGTCGGCGTCCCTGTCTGTTGCATTCGTTTTAGGCGGCCCAAACTGAACGCGAATTGAGCATGGCGTTCATCTTCGTTCAGGTTTCGCTCTGCCGCTTGAGCCTCTAGGAACAGCGCATGACGCAGACGCTGACCATCACGCGCATGGGCACCCAGGGCGACGGCGTGGCAGAAACGCCCGCCGGGCCGGTCTTCGCGCCCCTGACGCTGCCGGGCGAAACGATCCGGGCCGTGTTGCGTGACGGGCGCGCGGAACAGATCGAGATCCTGACGTCCAGTCCGGACCGGATCGCCCCGGTTTCACCACACTACGGCGATTGCGGCGGATGCTCTCTACAGCACTGGGCGGCCGGGCCTTATCTGGACTGGAAGCGAGAGCAGGTCCGGCTGGCCCTGGGCCGCGCGGATATCGAGACCGAGATCGAGGCCACGGTCGCCGTGCCGCCCGGCACGCGTCGCAGGTTGGCCCTGCACGCGCGGCGTGGACCGGACGGCCGGGTCGCGCTGGGCTTCAAGGCGCGCAAGAGCTGGCGGCTGGTCGAGGTGACGGCCTGTCCCGTCGCCGATCCCCACATCGTCGCGGCCTTCCCCGCACTGGCGCGCGTGGCCGAAGCCTTTCTGGAACACCACAAGTCCGCGCCGACGCTGCATGTGACCTGGACACTCTCCGGGCTGGACGTCGACGTGACCGGCGTGGAACGCAAATCCGGTGGCCTGTCCCGCGACGCGCAGATGCTGGCCATTCAGGCTGCGGCCGACGGCGATCTGGCCCGGCTCAGCATGGCGGGGGACACCCTGGTCATGGAGCGACAGCCGAAGGTGGCGTTCGGCCCGGCCATCGTGTCCCTGCCGTCCGGCGGCTTCCTTCAGGCCGTGCCCGAGGCGGAGCGGGCCATGGTCGATCGCGCGGTCGAGGCCGTGCGCGGCGCCAAGAAGATCGCCGACCTGTTCTGCGGAGCGGGGACCTTCACCTTCCCGCTGGCCATGGTCGCGCCGGTGCTGGCGGCGGACGCCTCGGCGGCGGGCATCGCCGCGTTGAAGACCGGGCTCGGCACGGTCAAGGGGTTGAAGCCGATCACTGCCGAGGCGCGCGACCTGTTCCGCCGCCCGCTGGCTCCTTATGACCTGCGCGGCTGCGACGCCATTGTCATTGATCCGCCGCGCGCCGGCGCTATCAACCAGACGGCCCAGATCGCCCAGAGCAAGGCCGCGGTCGTGGTGGGCGTGTCCTGCAACCCCGTCACCTTCGCCCGCGACGCCCGCGTGCTCATCGACGCCGGCTTCCGGCTGGAGCGGGTCACGCCGATCGACCAGTTCCTGTGGTCCGCCCATGTCGAGCTGGTGGGCGTTTTCAGGCGGTAGATTCGCCCGGCGTGTGCCGTCCTCTTTGCTGATGAGGCGCGCCGGGTGTAACCGTCGCAACGATCCTGCCGAAGAGGGATCAGCCGCGCATGTATTGCGCCGGATCAGGATGTCACATGCGTCGGACTTTCGCCCTGCTGTCCCTGCTGCTTCTGGCAGCCTGCACCTCGCCCGGTCGGGTCGAGCGCACTCCACCCCCGGGTGCCGCGACCGCGGTCTTCGCCGCCGGTTGCTTCTGGTGCGCCGAAGAGGCCTTCGAGACGACGCCGGGCGTGGTGGAGGCGGTGTCCGGCTATACGGGTGGGACGACGGCCGATCCGACCTATGAGCAGGTCACACGAGACAGTACCGGACACTATGAGGCGGTTCGCGTCATCTATGATCCGACGGTCGTCAGTTACGCCAGTCTTCTCGAAGTGTTCTGGAGCAACGTCGACCCGTTCGATCCGGCCGGCCAATTCTGCGACAAGGGCGACTCCTATCGCGGCGCAGTCTTCGCCGCCACGCCGGAGGAAACCGCCGTCGCTGAAGCCTCGAAACAGGCTGTAGCCCAGCGGTTCGGCCGTGCGGTCGATGTTCGGGTCCTGCCTTCAGCCCGCTTCTATGACGCCGAAACCAACCACCAGGACTACTATCTGAAGAACCGCCAGGCCTATGGCTTCTACAAATGGCGGTGCGGTCGGGCGCAGCGGCTGGAAGCCCTGTGGGGACCGGCCGATCAATGACCGGGCGCCATGGCCGGGTCGAAAAGGGGTCATCTGACGTCCTGAGTCCGCCGGAGGATGGAATTGCGTTTCGTCCGGCTTGTGCCTCGAGCACCGATTCCAGTTCATGATCATTCAGGCCGGGGATGACCGGCGCGAAGCCGACGGTGACCGGAGCGCCGGCGCCGGCGAGCCGACAGATCGCCTCCAGCCGCTTTACCGGCCTCAAGCCGCGAGCGACCGCGTCGCGAGTATAGGCAGAAAAAGAATGGTGCGGATGAGAGGACTCGAACCTCCACGCCTCTCGGCGCCAGAACCTAAATCTGGTGCGTCTACCAGTTCCGCCACATCCGCAAAGGTTCGTCACAGCGTCTAGGCGGAGGGGCGACGCCGGGCAAGGCCCGGGCGACGGTCAGGCGTTCATCTAACGGAAGAATCCGGAATTTCCGGCTGGCCAATACGTTCACCATGTGGATAGTGAGCCGCTTGAGGGTCCAGGGGAATACAATGGCGATCAGTCCAAGCCCGATGCAGGGCTTCTACGATGACGTGACCAACGTCAGCGACTTCATCTGGGGAGGGATCTGGAACGGCGAGACCGTCCTGCTTTTCCCGCCCATGGTCGTGATCCTGCTGGGCGTCGGCCTGTGGCTGATGATCGGCCTGCGCTTCTACCCGATTTTGAAGCTGGGCACGGCCTTTGCCGGATTGTTCAAGAAAGACAAGGACGCCGCCAATGGCGAGATATCGCCCTTTGCTGCCCTGTCGACGGCGCTGTCTGGACAGGTCGGCACGGGCAATCTGGCGGGGGTGGCGACCGCCATCACCCTGGGTGGACCCGGTGCCCTTTTCTGGATGTGGATCACGGCCCTGCTGGGCATGGCGCTGGCCTTCGCCGAGGGCTCACTGGCCATTCGCTACCGCGAGAAGGGGCCTGACGGCCATTACCGCGGCGGCCCGATGAACTATATCCGCAACGGCTTGGGAAAGCGCTGGAACTGGCTGGCCGTGGTGTTCTGCGTCGGCCTGCTGTTCTCGTCGGTGGCCACCGGCAACATGATCCAGGCCAACTCCTTCGCCGATTCGGTCAGTGGCCTGACGGGCCTTCCCGAGTGGGGCGCGGGCCTGATCGCGGCCATCGCCGTCTTCGTGGTCATCATCGGCGGCATCAAATCCATCGGCTCGATCGCCGAGAAGGTCGTGCCGTTCATGGCCATCACCTATGTGCTGATGGCCGTGCTTGCCCTGGCCCTGAACTATCAGGGTATCCCGGGCGCTTTCGCCACCATCTTCGACAGCGCTTTCAGCGGCGAGGCGGCCGCGGGCGGCTTCCTCGGCGCCGGCATGATCATGGCGATCCGGGCAGGTGTGGCGCGCGGTCTGTTCTCCAACGAGGCCGGCCAGGGCTCGACCCCCATCGCCCACGCCGTCGCCAGGACCAACGATCCGGCCAAACAGGGCCGGTTCGCCATGATGGGCACCTTCATCGACACCATCATTATCTGTACGGCGACGGGTCTCGTGCTGCTGGTCGTGCAAGGGGCCTTCCCCTACACCGGGGCCGATGGCGTCGCGGTTATGCAACCGCACGTCTGGACCTCGGACTTGCGCGGCTTCGCCATGACCGAGGCGGCCTATGCCTCGGCCTTCCCCTTCCTGGTGTTCGGCAATGTCACCCTCGGCGGCCTCGTGGCCTCTATCGCACTGATCCTGTTCGTGTTCACGACCCTGATCACCTGGGGCTATTATGGAGAGCGGGCCGCCACCTATCTGTTCGGCATGAAGACGGCCATTCCATTCCGTCTGTTCTGGGTGGTGATGATCTTCGTCGGCTCCTTCCAGGAGATCGAACTGGTCTGGCGACTGGGAGACATTGCCAACGCCGCCATGGCCTTGCCCAACCTCGTGGCCCTGGCCCTGCTGTCCACCGTCGTCTTCGCCCTGGCAAAAGGCGACAAGACCGCCGGCAAAGATCACAAATAGCGTTTCTAAGGGTCCGGGGCGAACGCCCGGACCCTGATCCGTTACTGGCCGCGCATGGCCGCAACATGAGAACGCGGCCATATCGGCACCGCGTCACGAGTTCGGGAGCAGACAGTTGGCAGGAAATACAGCGGCGCCGGGTCAGGCGCAATGGTCCTCGAAGGCCGCCTTCGTCCTGGCGGCGACGGGATCCGCCGTCGGCCTCGGCAATCTGTGGCGCTTTCCGACCGAGGTGGGCAGCAACGGCGGCGGGGCCTTTGTCCTGCTTTACATTCTCTGCGTCGTGCTGATCGCCCTGCCGCTGCTGCTGGCCGAGAGCCTGATCGGGCGGCATGGCCAGCGTTCGACCATTGGCAGCGCGGTCCATCTGGCCCGCCAGTCCGGGGCCAGCCCGGCCTGGAGCCTGCTGGCAGTGGTCGGCCTGATCGCCAATACCGCCATCCTGACCTTCTACTGCGTCGTCGCGGGCTGGGTGATCTATTTCATCGGGACCAGCGCGGCCGACTTGATCGGTGCCATCGGTGCCGGCGAGCCTCTGAGAGGGGCTTTCGCCCCGCAATCCGTCGAGCAGATCCAGCAGATGATGCCAACCCTGTTCGCCAATCCTTTCCTCCTGGTCGGGCTACAGTTCGCCTTCCTGGTCGTGACGGTCTGGATCGTCGCCCGCGGTGTGAAGGGTGGCATCGAGATGGCGGCGACCTGGTTGATGCCGGCCTTCTTCTTCCTGCTGATCGGCATCACCATCTACGCCGCCATCACCGGTGATTTCGCCGCGGCAGTGACCTACCTCTTTACGCCTGATTTCGAGCGGGCCCTCCAACCCGGTGTCCTCAGTTCCGCCCTGGGGCAGGCCTTCTTTTCGCTCAGCCTTGGGGGCGGCGCGATGATCGCCTACGGAGCCTATGCCTCGCGCGAGACCAACCTCGGTCAGACGTCAGGAATGATCGCCTTCGCAGACACCGGCGTGGCCATCATCGCCGGCCTGGCCATTTTCCCGATCGTGTTCAGCGTCGGGATGGCCCCGGACGCCGGCCCGACCCTGATGTTCCAGTCGCTGCCGACCGCCTTCCACTCGATGCCGGGGGGCGCGATTGTAGGCTTTCTGTTCTTTGTCCTGGCCCTGTTCGCGGCCCTGACCTCGTCGGTCTCCCTGCTGGAAATCTCGGTCAGCTGGGTCACCGAGAAATTCGGCGTCTCGCGCGGCAAGGCGGCTTGGGGCATCGGCGTTCCGGTGTTCCTGATCGGCCTGTTGTCGGCCCTGTCGTTCAATATTCTGGCCGATCAGCGGCCCATTCCGTTCATTCCGGGCTTTGAAAACGCGACCTGGTTCGATGCCATCGACGGGGTCACCGGAAAGCTGCTTCTACCCCTGTCGGGCCTGATTACCGCCGTCTTCATCGGCTGGGTCGCAGACCGCAAACTGGTCAATGCCGAGACAGGCCTGACGGGCGGCGGACTGGCGGCGTGGCGGTTCCTCATCGGCTGGCTGTGCCCGCTGGCGGTGTTCGCTATCCTTGTGATCGGCCTGTTCCCGCAACTGCTGGGCTGAGCTTTCACCGCATCAGGCGGGAACGGCCCGGGTGCAAGCCCGGGCCGTTGTCGTCTCTGACCTGTCGGGCGGTCAGTCTTCCTTGATGTCGTCAACGCCACGACCCAGGGCCTGGGCCGGGGAATTGATTGTGGTCTCCTCGGTGATGTCGATGCCCTTGGCCAGCTTGGAGTGCCAGAAACCGTAGGCGGCACGCCCCTCCCTTGAGTCGGCCGACCACGACCAGGGAGACGTTAGGCGCACCGGCAGTCTGTGAAAAAAGCAAAAGTCGATACCGTTCAATCCGCTGCTTCCACCTGCGGGCACCGGGGGATAGACCGCATATGATGCTGCCAATCCATGCCGTCCTTGAACCGCTCAAGACCGTTCTGTCGGTGGGAAACGTCGCCGTGCTGGCCGCGCCGCCGGGGGCGGGCAAGACCACGGTCGTGCCGCTGGCTCTGCTGGATCAGGCCTGGCTGGGCGACGGCAAGATTCTGGTGCTTGAGCCGAGACGGATCGCGGCCCGCGCGGCGGCGGAGCGCATGGCCAGGACGCTGGGCGAGCAGGCCGGCGACACGGTTGGGTATCGCACGCGGCTTCAGAGCCGCATCGGTCCAAAGACACGGATCGAGGTCATCACCGAGGGCGTCTTCACCCGCATGATCCTCGACGACCCGGGCCTCGAGGGCGTCGGTGCGGTGCTGTTCGACGAGTTCCACGAGCGCAGCCTGGACGCCGATCTCGGCCTGGCGCTGGCCCGCGAGACGCAGAGGCTGCTGCGCGAGGATCTTCGGTTGCTGGTCATGTCCGCCACGCTGGACATCGCCGGTGTGTCGCGGCTGCTGGCCGACGCAGACGGGAAGGGCGCGCCCGTCATCGAAGCCGAGGGACGATTGTTCCCGGTCGAGACGCGCTACCTGGGCCGAAATGTGGTCGAGCGCATCGAGGACGCCATGGCCCGGGCGATCCAGCTGGCTCTGGCGGAGGAGCAAGGGTCCATTCTCGCCTTCCTGCCGGGGCAGGGCGAAATCCACCGCGTCGCGCAGCACACGAGAGAAAGGGTTCGCGATCCCGCCGTCGATATCGTGGCGCTGTATGGCGGGCTCGACCGGCAGGAGCAGGATCGCGCCATCGAACCGGCAGCGCCGGGTCGCCGCAAGGTCGTTCTGGCGACCTCCGTCGCCGAGACCAGCCTGACCATCGAGGGCGTGCGGGTGGTCATTGACGGCGGCCTGTCCCGCGTGCCTCGCTTCGATCCGTCCAGCGGCCTGACCCGGCTGGCCACGATGCGCGTCAGCCGATCCTCGGCCGAGCAACGACGCGGTCGGGCTGGGCGGCTCGCGCCCGGCGTCTGCTATCGCCTGTGGGACGAGGAACAGACGCGCGGTCTGGTCCCGCACCAGAAGCCGGAAATCCTCGAAGCCGATCTGACGGCCTTCGCCCTTGATCTCGCCCGGTGGGGCGCGCGTTCGACTGAGGGTCTGGCCCTGCTGGACCCACCGCCGGTCGGCGCGATGGCGGAGGCGCGCAAGGTCCTGACCCGGCTGGACGCGCTCGACGCTTCTGGCGGGCTGACGGCGCACGGACGACGGCTGACCCGCATCCCCCTGCCGCCGAGGCTGGCGCACATGGTCGCTGCCGCCAGCGATCGTGGCAACGCCATGCTCGGCGCCCGGATCGCGGCGGTGCTGAGCGAGCCGGGGCTGGGCGGGACGGACGTCGATCTGCGCGAGCGATTGAGCTCACTGGCCCGGGATCGAACGGCGCGGGCCAAGGACACCATGACCCTAGCGCAGCGCTGGGCGCGGGCCGCAGGGGGTGGGACGGGGGGCGACGCCGACCCCGGCCAGCTTCTGGCGGAGGCCTTTCCCGAGCGCGTGGCCAAGGCGCGCGGCAAGCCGGGCGAGGTGCTGCTGGCTTCGGGGCGAGGCGCGTTTCTCGACTCCACCGACCTGCTGGCGCGCGAAGCCTGGCTCGCCGTCGCGGAGCTGGGCGGCGGGGACGCGCGCGACCGCATCCGGCTGGCCGCGCCGCTCGATCCGGCGACGCTGGACCGCAGGCTGGAGGTCGAGGATCGCCTGAGCCGTGAACCTTCTGGTCGAATGGCGATGCGTCGGGTCCGGCGCATCGGAGTCATCGTGGTCGACGAGAAGATCACCGGCGCCCCCGACCGCGCGGCGATCACGGCTGCGTTGAAGGGCGAGGTCGAGCGGGACGGCCTGACCGGCCTGCGTTGGGGCGAGCGGTCGTCCGCGCTGCGGGCGCGACTGAGTTTTCTGCGCGCGCTGGACGCCGACTGGCCGGACGTCTCGGAGATCGGTCTCCTCGAGGCCCGCCAAGGCTGGCTATGGCCGCTACTGGACGCGGTTCAGTCGCTGGACGCGATCCCTGACGCAGCGCTGGAGCAAGGGGTCCGCGCCCTCATCTCGTGGGACAGACAGCGCGCGCTGGAGGCGCTCGCGCCTGCGCGGCTGGAGACCCCGCTCGGTTCGGCGGCCATCGACTATGCGGCCGAGGGCGGACCACGCGTGGATATCCGGGTGCAGGAACTGTTCGGCGTGAAGACCCATCCGACCGTCGGCGGCGGGATCATTCCCTTGACCCTCGCCCTTTTGTCGCCGGCGCGCAGGCCAGTGCAGCTGACCAGGGATCTGCCCGGTTTCTGGTCGGGAAGCTGGGCCGCCGTGCGGGCGGACATGCGCGGCCGCTATCCCCGTCATCCCTGGCCGGAAAACCCCGCCGAGGCCGATCCGACCTCGCGCGCCAAACCGCGAGGGACCTGAAAGTTCAGGCTGCCCCGTTCAGCAACCTGCCATAGCTGTCCACCAGGCTGCTGCAGCTCGGCACGAAGGCCACCACCGCGCCGCCGCCGCTTGTGACCGGTATCTTGATCTCGAAACGAAGGTGGATGGTCGTGGTATTGCCGCCGAAGTCGGCAGAGACCTCCCCAAGGTTTCCTCGCCATGCGTCGTTATGCAATCCTTGCGACAGGGTGGATCGCGAATGATGCATCGAAGCCAACCTCCGTCTGCGTCCACGCTTGCCTTTTCGCGCCATCCCGCCTAGAAGCCGCCCGCACTTCGCACGTGGGCGTGGCGCGGTTGGGGGAGACATCCTCATCCGCTCCGTTCCGAGGGACCGGCTGGTCCTTTTCATCGCCCGCGCAACGTCTATCGGAAAAAGGACACGACCCTCATGGCTCTGCCAGAATTCTCCATGCGTTCGCTGCTCGAAGCCGGCGCCCACTTCGGTCACCAGACGCACCGGTGGAACCCGAAGATGGAGCGCTACATCTTCGGATCGCGCTCGAACATCCACATCATCGATCTGTCGCAGTCGATCCCGCTGCTGCACCAGGCGCTGGTCGCCGTGCGCGACGTCGCCGCCAAGGGTGGTCGCGTCCTGTTCGTCGGCACCAAGCGCCAGGCCGCCGATCCCGTCGCCGAAGCCGCCAAGCGTTGTGCGCAATATTACATGAACAACCGCTGGCTCGGCGGCACCCTGACCAACTGGCGCACCGTGTCGGGCTCCATCGCCCGCCTGCGCGAGCTGGAAGGCCTGCTGGAAACGGGCGGTGAGGGCCGCGTGAAGAAAGAGCTGCTGAACCTGCAGCGCGAGAAGGACAAGCTTGAACTGAGCCTCGGCGGCATCAAGGACATGGGCGGCATCCCCGACATCATGTTCGTGATCGACACCAACAAGGAGGCCATCGCCATCCTGGAAGCCCGCAAGCTGAACATCCCGATCATCGCCATTCTGGACACCAACTCGGATCCGGACGGCATCACCTATCCGATCCCGGGCAACGACGACGCCGCCCGCGCCATCCAGGCCTATTGCGACCTGATCGCCGACGCCGTCCTCGACGGTCTGGCCGCCGGTCAGTCGGCCTCTGGTGTCGACCTGGGCGCCGCGGTGAACCCGGATGAGCCGATGCTGCGCGAAGCCAAGGCCCCGAAAGCGGCCAAGGTTGAAGACGTCGTCCCGGCGGGTGCGGAAGCCGTCGCCGAGGAAATGATCGCCGCCGCCGAACCGGCAGCCGAGCCGGCCCCCGAGCCCGCCGTCGCCGACGAAGCCGCCCAGGCCGCAACTTCGGAAGCCAACGACGCCGTCGAAACCGAGAAGGCTGCGGTCTAGGCACACTGTGTAACCGCTCATCCCCGCGAAGGCGGGGACCCAGTTCTTTCGTGAGGCAGGCTGTGTGGGATTGATAACGGCGCAAACTCGCCGTCGCCGGTTAGCCCAAAGCACTGGGTCCCCGCCTTAGCGGGGATGAGCGGAACGTATCAAGTCTGACACCAGGCCGGGCTAGATCAGCCCGGCCGTTCCCGCATACGCATACCCAAGGAGATACCCATGGCCGAGATCACCGCCGCCCTCGTGATGGAACTGCGCGCCAAGTCCGGCGTCGGCATGATGGATTGCAAGAAGGCGCTGCAGGAAACCGACGGCGACATCAGCGCCGCGATCGACTGGCTACGCGCCAAGGGCCTGTCCAAGGCCGCCAAGAAGGCCGACCGCGTCGCCGCCGAAGGCCTGGTCGCCGTCGCCTCGAAGGAAGTCGGTGCCGGTGAAGTCGGCGCCGCCATCGAGTTCAACTCTGAAACCGATTTCGTCGCCCGCAACGACCTGTTCCAGAACGCCGCCAAATCGTTCGCCCAACTGGGCCTTGAGCACGCCACGCTCGAAGGTCTGCACGGCGCCGAGCTGGAAGCCCGCAAGACGGTTCAGGACGAGGTGACCAGCATGATCGCCACCATCGGCGAGAATATGCAGCTGCGCCGCGCCGCGCGCCTGTCCGTCGACCAGGGCGTGGTCGCTTCCTACGTCCACAACGCCGTGGCCCCCGGCCTGGGCCGGATCGGCGTGCTGGTCGCCCTGCACGGCGGCGGCGACAAGGTGCTCTTGCGCGAACTGGGCCGCAAGATCGCCATGCACGTGGCCGCCACGGCACCGCTGTCGCTGAACACCGACGACCTGGACCCCGCCGCGATCGAGAAGGAACGCGCCGTCCTGACCGAAAAGGCCAAGCAAGAAGGCAAGCCGGAAGCCATGATCGCCAAGATCGTGGAAGGCCAGATCAACAAGTTCCAGAAGGACGTGGTGCTGACCAAGCAGCCGTTCGTCATGAACCCCGACGTGACCATCGAACAGCTGGTCGCCGAAACGGGCAAGGAACTGGGCGCCCCCGGCCTGCACCTGGCCGGCTTCGTCCGCCTCGCCCTTGGCGAAGGCGTCGAAAAGGTCGAAGGCCCGGACTTCGCGACGGAAGTCGCTTCGATGGTGGCCCCGCAGGCCTGACAGTCAGTCCGGCTGCAGGAAGACTTGCAGGAGGGTCGGCGACTTCGGTCGCCGGCCCTTTGTTGTGACCGATGGGCAGAGCCCGGCACGAATCCACGTTTCGTCATGCGCCGCTCCGATGGTGGCCTTGGAGCGGTGGACTGGCTAGACAGAAGTTGTCCGGACGATTTCGCGTTCGGCGGTCATGGTTAGAATTATGTCTTCGTCAGAGTCGCCCGTCAGTATCGACAGTTCAGATCTCGCCGTCGCTCTTGAGACGGATCAATTCAAACAGTTCCTGGATCAGATCCCGATTGCCGTGGCGGTGTCCAAACTCGAGCCGGTCGAGAGAGTGGTTTATGCCAATCTTGAGTTTGAGCGCCTGTCAGGTCAGTTGAGCACCTCGGTGCTCGGAGACGGCTGGAAGAGCCTACCGGGCGCCTCGGTGGGCGTTGCATCGAGTGTGTCAATGGGCCAGGCCATCACGGGTGGCCGGGACTACCTCGGCACGTTCGAGATGCCGCATAACGGCGGAGCGATGATGGTCGATGCCTGGTCGAGCATCATTGACGATGATCAGGGCAAGGCGGCGTACCGGCTGGTGGCGCTTGTGGCCGCCGCCCCTCGCGCACCTTCGATTATGGAGCAATTGGAAGCGCAAGTCCGGGAAAAGGATACCCAGCTTCAGGAACTGCAGCATCGCGTCAGAAACAATCTGCAGATGATCACGGCGTTGATCCGGGTCGAGGCGCGGGCGGTAGCGGACTTTTCAACCGGTGAGGGGTTTGACCGGCTGGCCGGGCGTGTCGAAGCGCTCAGTCTTCTATATCGCGCCTTGGGTGATGCGGCGGGAGAGGGTCGGGTCGATCTTGGGGTCTATCTGAGCGAAATCGCATCTGCCGTCATGCGAGCTCATGCCGTCGAGGGAATCCATCTCGATCTGCAGGTCGACACGTGGATGGTTTCAATCGATGTGGCGATGCCGACCGGGCTTGTCGTCAACGAGCTTATGACCAACTCCCTCAAACATGCATTCCTTGGCCGGAGCGGGGGGTCCATCAGCCTGCACAGCGCGACCGACGCGAGTGGCGGGTGCAGGATTTCGATCGTCGATGACGGCGTCGGCCTGCCCGAAGGCTACACCTGGCCCAAGGCCGGCAAGCTGTCGGCTTTGATCGTTCGGTCCCTGTTGCAGAATGCCAACGCGCAAATGGTCGTCACCTCGGTTCCGGAAAAGGGCATGCGCGTAGAGATCGCCTTTCAGAGCGCAGATGCCTTGAGGCCGCCCAAGGTGGAGTGACGACTCCGATCACTTCGCGACACCATGCCCGTCTTCACCTGATCCCAAGGACCCGCTAAGGCACGAGTCATGATTGGACGTCTGAACCACGTCGGCGTCGCCACGCCGTCTATCGAGGCCAGCGTCGCGATGTACCGCGACATGCTGGACGTCATGTCCATCGGCGCGCCGTTCGATCTGCCGGCCCAGGGTGTGCGCGTCTGTTTTATCGACCTGCCGAACAGCCAGATCGAACTGATCGAGCCGCTGGGTGCCGACAGCCCGATCCACGGCTTCCTGGCCAAGACCCCCAAGGGCGGCCAGCATCACGTCTGTTTCGAGGTCGAGGACATCATCTCTGCGCGCGACGCCTTGAGGGCGAAGGGCGCGACCATCCTCGGCACCGGCGAGCCGCGCATCGGTGCGCATGGCACGCCGATCCTTTTCGTGCACCCCAGGAACATGGGGGGCGTTCTGGTCGAGCTGATGGAAACGCCGAAGGCCAAGACCGAGAGTGGAGCGCACTGATGGACATGCCTATCGGCCCGGTCACCATGGGGGCCATCTACATAGTCTGCTGGTGGGTGGTGCTCTTCGCCATCCTGCCGCTCGGCACGTCGCGCGAGACGCACGAGCCGCCGACCGACGGCCGCCAGTGGGGCGCGCCCGAAACGCCGCAGCTGAAGCGCAAATTCATCACCACCAGCTGGGTCGCCCTGATCGTCTGGGCGCTGGTGATGGTCCTGGCCTACATCGGCTGGATGCCGCTGCCCGACCTGGCGCCGCCGATCCCTGACTTTGCATGACCGACCGCCTGCTCCTCCTCAATCCGGGCTGGACAGACGATCAGGGCGGTCCCTGGTACTGCCCGGCCGGAGCTGTCGTGGAGGGCGTGCTGGCCTTCTATCCGGCGCTGAAGACGCAGTTGGACATCACGCGCCTCGATCACCCCCGTCCGCGACCTCCGCTCATCGATCTGGTCGGCGAAGCGCACCAGAGCTGCCCGATCCTGGTGCTGGACGAGACGTTCGACTGGCCCGAGGCGCAGACCAGCGAAGCCACCGGAAAACGCTTCCTGCAGGACGAGGCCATCATCCCCTATCTGGCCGCCCGCTACGGCATCGGCCTGCCGCATCCCTGACATTTCTCCCCCATCGGGGGAGGGGGACCGCGCAGCCGTGGAGGGGGTCTGCCCTGGACTCCTGCGTTCGCGGTCGACCCCCTCCACCGTCCTTCGGACGGTTCCCCTCCCTCAGTGGGGGAGGATGGCCTAGCTTTCGCCCCGGTGACCCGGCTAAAGCTCGGGTCCCACGCCTCTCTGCCGGATTCTGCCTATGCGCCTGTCGCGCTATTTCCTGCCCACGTTGAAAGAAGCGCCCTCGGACGCCCAGATCGTTTCGCATCAGCTGATGCTGCGCGCCGGCCTGATCAAGCAGGAGGCCGCCGGCATCTATGCCTGGCTGCCGCTGGGCTTGCGGGTGCTGAACAAGATCGAGCAGATCGTGCGCGAAGAACAGGAGCGGGCAGGGGCCGTCGAGCTGCTGATGCCCACCCTGCAACTGGCCGACCTGTGGCGCGAGTCGGGGCGTTACGACGCCTACGGCCCCGAGATGCTGCGCATCACCGACCGGCATGAACGCGAGTTGCTGTACGGACCGACCAACGAGGAGATGATCACCGACATCTTCCGCGGCTTCGTGAAGTCGTACAAATCCCTGCCGCTGAACCTCTTCCACATCCAGTGGAAATTCCGCGACGAGCGCCGCCCCCGCTTCGGCGTCATGCGCGGCCGCGAGTTTCTGATGAAGGACGCCTATTCGTTCGACATCGACGAGGCGGCGGCCCGCAAGGCCTACAACCGCATGTTCGTGGCCTATCTGAACACCTTCGCCCGGATGGGACTGAAGGCCGTACCGATGCGCGCCGACACCGGCCCGATCGGTGGCGATCTGAGCCACGAGTTCATCGTCCTGGCCGAGACGGGCGAAAGCCAGGTCTTCTGCGACCGCAAGCTGGTCGAGATGCCGGTGCCCGGCGCGGACGTCGACTGGGACGACCTGCAGTCAATCGTTGATCAACGAACGTCCTTGTATGCCGCGACTGAGGAAATGCACGATGCCGGCCAGTTCGAGACCCAGACAGTCGAGGCGGACCGCTTGACCGCTCGCGGCATCGAGGTCGGCCATATATTCTACTTCGGCACCAAATACTCGGCGCCCATGAAGGCGCGCGTGGCCGGGCCGGACGGCAAGGACACCGACGTCCACATGGGCAGCTATGGGGTCGGCGTGTCGCGTCTGCTGGCGGCCATCATCGAAGCCAGCCACGACGAGGCTGGCATCATCTGGCCGGACTCCGTGGCCCCGTTCGACGTGGTCGTGATCAACCTGCGCGCCAATGACGAAGGCGTCAGCGCCGCCTGCGAGGACGCGGTGGCCAGGCTGGAGGCCGCGGGCAAGGCCGTGCTCTATGATGACACGGACGAGCGCCCGGGAGGCAAGTTCGCCACCGCCGACCTGATCGGCATCCCTTGGCAGCTGACCATCGGTCCCAAGGGGCTGGCCGACGGCGTGGTCGAGCTGAAGCGCCGCGCCACGGGCGAGAAGGTCTCGGTTCCTCTGGATGACGCCATGGCGAGGCTGACGGCATGACGGACGCCGTGGTGGCCACGAAGCCGACCAAGCCCGCCGGACCCTTCTCCGCCTGGGAGTTCGAGCTGGCGCTGCGCTATCTGCGCGCCCGACGCAAGGAGGGCGGCATCGCCCTGATCGCCATCATTTCCTACGTCGCCATCTCGCTGGCGGTCATGGCGCTGATCACGGTGATGAGCATCATGGCGGGGTTCCGCAGCGAATTGCTGAGCCGCATGCTGTCCTTCAACGGGCATATGTATGTGCAGGGCCAGTTGCTCAACGATCCTTCCCGCGACGGCGCGGTCGAGCGGATCAGCGGCGTCCCCGGCGTAGTCAGCGTCGCCCCGCTGACCGAGAACCAGAGCCTGGTCCGCGCGGCCGGCCAGACGACCGGTGCCGTGGTGCGCGGCATCCGTCCCGCCGATCTCGACAGCATGGACTTCGTCTATGACAGCCTGACGCCGGAGGCGATCCGTGGTTTCGGCCAGGGGGCCTACGGCGGCGACAATATCCTGATCGGCAAGTCGCTGGCCGACAGCATGGGACTGAGCGTCGGCGATCCCATCAGCCTGTATTCCCCCTCCGGAGCGGACAGCGCCTTCGGCAATCTGGGCGGACTCGAAAAGAGCTACCGCGTCGGCGGCCTGTTCACCTCGGGCACAGCCGACTTCGACCGCGCCTTCATCTTCATGCCGCTGGAACAAGCCCAGCTGTTTTTCGGCAAGGAGGGCGTCTGGGACGTAATCGAGCTCAAGGTCGATCAGCCGGACCGCGTGGCCGACCTGATCCAGCCCGTGCGCGAAGCCGCCGGACCGGGGGCCATCGTCAGCGACTGGCGCGATCGCCTCGCCGCTTTCTGGGGCGCGCTGAAGGTCGAGCGGGTGGCCATGAGCATCATTCTCGGCCTCGTCGTCGCCATCGCCGCCCTGAACATCATCTCCGGCATCGTCATGCTGGTGAAGAACAAGACCCGCGACATCGCCATCCTGCGCACGGTCGGGGCAAGCCAGGCCTCCATGCTCCGCATCTTCTTCATCGCCGGGGCCGCTATCGGCTTGGCGGGGACGGTCACGGGACTGGTGCTGGGCCTCGTCTTCTGCCTGAACATCGGCGCCATCCAGCACTTCCTGGAGGCCCTGTTCGGGGTCCAGTTGTTTGACGCCGACGTCTATATGCTGGACGCCATCCCGGCGCTGGTCGATCCGACCGACGTCTTCTGGGTGACCATGTGGTCGGTCTTCATGTCCTGTGTCGCCAGCCTGTTGCCGTCCTGGCGCGCCGCCAAGATGGATCCGGTCGAGGCGCTTCGGTATGAGTAGACCCGTGCTCTCCGTGCGGGGCGTCACCCGCACCTATGAAACCGCCTCGGGCGGCCTGACCGTGCTGAAGGGCGTCGATCTGGACGTCATGCCGGGCGAGGTGGTGGGCCTGATCGGGCCATCCGGTTCCGGCAAGTCGTCGCTGCTGCACGCGGCGGGTTTGCTGGAGCGCCCGACGTCCGGTGAAATCCGCATCGACGGCGAGGACGTCGGTGATCTGCCCGAGCGGACCCGCACCCACATCCGCCTGGCCCGGATCGGCTTCGTCTATCAATTCCACCATCTGCTGGCAGAGTTCGACGCCCGCGACAACGTCGCCCTGCCGTTGCGCATCGCCGGAGTCGGTCGAGTCGCCGCCCGCGCCCGCGCCGACGAGGTACTGACCGCGCTCGGCCTCGGCGAACGGCTGACGCACCAACCGGCCCAGTTGTCGGGCGGGGAGCAACAACGCGTCGCCGTCGCCCGCGCATTGGCCAACCGTCCGCGCCTGCTGCTGGCCGACGAGCCAACCGGCAACCTCGACCCGGCCACCAGCCAGACGGTGTTCGAGGCCCTGCATCGCCTGGTCAAGGATACCGGCGTCGCCGCCCTGATCGCTACCCACAACATGGAGCTGGCCGGTCACATGGACCGCGTGTTCGCCCTGAAGGACGGCTATCTGGTGGAGCGCCCTGCTGAAAGCCACCTGTACTGACTTCGGGCGGTGCTAAGGGTTTGGCTTCCGCGGAGCCACCCATGACCGACGCCATCGAGGCCCATCTGAGCACGGCGCGAGAGGCCAGTGCGGACGGCCGCCCGATCGACGCCCGCAACGGCTACGCCCGCGCCGCCGCCCTGGCTCGCGAGAGCGCCCGGCCGCTGCTCCGTGCCCATGCGTTGCGCCACCTGTCTGATCTGGACCGCGAGGCCCGGCAGCCGGTCGAGGCGCTGGCCCATGCCGAACAGGCCCTGGCCCTGTACCGGTCGAACGGCGCGGACGCGCTGGATCTGGCCGATGCGCTGCGTCTCAAGGCGCTGGCGCTGGATGCGCTGCGCAAGGCCGATCAGGCTGTGTCTGCGTGGACGGAAGCGCGCGACCTCTACACCGCCGCCGGGGCCGAGGCGGGCGTGGCCGAATGCGAGGATCGGCTCGATCGTTAGATCATAGATTTCCGCCCATCCGGGCAAAAGCCGGGATGGGCGGATAGATGGAGGCCTACTTCTTTCCGGGCGGGGTCGTGAACGGCGAGCTTCCCGCCGACACGGACGGCTTGGGCTTCTCTGCCTTGGGTTTGCGGGTTTCCTTGTTGCTCTTGACTTGACCCTTGGCCATGACCGTTCTCCTGCGACGCCTGCCGCCAGGAGGGCGGGCGTGGGCGGCGTCTTCCGACACCTTACAACACCGCTGGCTTCAGCAAGCCGAAATTGAGGGGCTTGACTTGGAACAAAGCCGCAACATAGAACATATCCGGAACACGCAATCTGGGGAAAGATCATGGCGCGTCTGGTTCGGGATGGATTGTCGTTGGCCTCGTGTGGCGGCTTCGTCTGGATGGTTTGGCAGGCGGCGCTGATGACGGCAGGAGCCTGAGGTCGCCGGACGGGGAGTTGTCCACGCCATAATCCGCTCATCCCCGCCAAACGCAGGCGGGGCGCTGTCCAGCGAATCGCGGGCGGGGGATAGAACAGGTCGCCTCCCGTCCCGATGGAGCGCGCGAGGAACCCCGGTTGACCGACCCGCAGAACAGCCAAGGCTTCGTCCACCTCCGCGTCCGGTCGGCCTATTCGCTGCTGGAAGGCGCGATCAAGGCGGGCAAGGTGCCGATTCTGGCCGCCGATGCGGGCATGCCGGCCGTGGGCGTCGCCGACCGGGCCAATCTGTTCGGCGCGCTGGAGTTCAGCCAGGCGGCGCGCGAGGCGGGCGTGCAGCCGATCGTCGCCTGCGCCATCCCCGTCACCGGCATCGGCGGCAAGATTAACGAGCGCTGGGCCAAGGTCCCGACCGTGGTTCTGCTTGTCCAGAACGAGACCGGCTGGCTGAATCTCAGCGCCCTGTCGTCCTCCGCCTTCCTCGACGCCGGCTCGATGGACGAGCCCAGCGTGCCTTGGTCCATGGTGGCGGAACGCTCCGAGGGGCTGATCCTGCTGTCGGGCGGCCCCGACGGCCCGGTCGATCCGCTGTTCGTCCAGTCCCGTCCGGATGAGGCCGCCGTGGCCCTGACGGAAATGACCCGGGTCTTCGGCGACCGCTTCTACGTCGAGCTTCAGCGCCATGGCCTGCCCGACGAGGGTCACGCCGAGGGCGGGCTGGTCGACTGGGCCTATGCCCACGACGTCCCGCTGGTCGCCACCAACGACGTCCATTACGCCAAGGCGGCCCAGGCCAAATCGCACGACGCCTTGCTGTGCATCGCCGACGGGGCTTTTATCGGCCAGCAAGACCGCCGCCGCATCACCGGCGAGCACTGGTTCAAGACGTCCGCCGCCATGCGCGCGCTGTTCGCTGACCTGCCCGAGGCCTGCGACAATGCCGTCGACTTAGCCCGCCGCTGCGCCTTCATGGTGCCGACCCGCGAGCCCATCCTGCCGCGCTTCGAGGCCGGGGCCGGGCGATCCGAGCCCGACGAGTTGATGCATCAGGCTCGCGAGGGGCTGAAGGCGCGCCTGGCGCAGGTGACGCCCGCCGCGCCGGAAGCCGACTACTGGACCCGCCTCGAATGGGAGGTCGGCATCATCCAGCAGATGGGCTTTCCCGGCTATTTCCTGATCGTGTCGGATTTCATCAAATGGGCCAAGACCCACGGTATTTCCGTGGGACCGGGGCGGGGGTCTGGAGCCGGGTCGCTGGTCGCCTGGGCCCTGACCATCACCGACCTGGATCCCTTGCGGTTCGGCCTGCTGTTCGAGCGGTTCCTGAACCCCGAGCGGGTCTCCATGCCCGACTTCGACATCGATTTCTGTCAGGAGCGGCGGGAAGAGGTCATCGACTACGTGCAGGAACGCTACGGCAAGGACCGCGTCGCCCAGATCATCACCTTCGGCACGCTTCAGGCGCGGGCCGTGCTGCGCGACGTCGGCCGGGTGCTGCAGATGCCGCTGGGTCAGGTGGATCGGCTGGCCAAGATGGTGCCGGCTAACCCCGCCAATCCGGTGACCTTGGCCCAGGCCATCGATCTGGAGCCGCGCCTGCGCGAGGCCCGCGACAACGAAAAATCCGTCGCCACCCTGCTGGAGACGGCGCTGGAGCTTGAGGGACTGTACCGCAACGCCTCGACCCACGCCGCCGGCATCGTCATCGGCGACCGGCCACTGACCGAATTGGTGCCGCTGTACCAGGACCAGCGTTCGACCATTCCGGCCAGCCAGTTCAACATGAAATGGGTCGAGGCCGCCGGGCTGGTCAAGTTCGACTTCCTCGGCCTGAAGACCCTGACGATGCTGGACCGGGCCAGAGTCTATCTGGAGCGGCGCGGCGTCGCGCCCGACTGGAACGGTCTGCCGCTGGACGATCCTAAGACCTATGAGCTGATGGCCTCGGGCCAGACCGTCGGGGTGTTCCAGCTGGAATCCCAGGGCATGCGCGACACCCTGCGCAAGATGCGCTGCGGCTCCATCGAGGAAATCACCGCCCTGATCTCGCTCTATCGGCCCGGGCCGATGGAGATGATCGACACCTATATCGACCGCAAGTTCGGGCGGCAGGCGGTGAACTGTCTGCACCCGTCGCTGGTCGAGGTGCTGACCGAGACCTACGGCGTCATCATCTACCAGGAACAGGTGATGAAGATCGCCCAGGTTCTGGCCGGCTACTCGCTGGGCGAGGCTGACCTTCTGCGTCGCGCCATGGGCAAGAAGAAGCAGGAGGAGATGGACGAACAGCGGGCGCGGTTCATCGCGGGCGCGTCCGCGAAAGGCGTTTCCGGGGAGCAGTCGGGCGGCATCTTCGATCTGGTGGCTAAATTCGCGGGCTATGGCTTCAACAAATCCCACGCCGCCGCCTATGCCCTGATCAGCTTCCAGACCGGCTGGCTGAAGGCGACCCATCCGGTCGAATTCATGGCCGCGCCCATGTCGCTCGATCTCAGCAACACCGACAAACTGGCTGTCTTCTATCAAGATTGTCGTCGCTTCGAAGTGCCGATCAAGGCGCCGGACGTGAACCGCTCTTCGGCCGATTTCGATGTGGCCTATGACGACGGCGTCGGGGCGGTCCTCTATGCCCTGGGCGCGATCCGCAACGTCGGGCTCGAGGCGATGAAACATCTGGTCGAGACGCGCGAGACCGGCGGGCGGTTCACCGACATCTTCGACTTCCTCGAGCGGGTCGACCCGCGCAGCGTCAACAAGCGGGCGCTGGAAAACCTCGCCCGCGCCGGGGCCTTCGACAGTTTCCATTCCAACCGACGACAGCTGTTCGAACAGGCTGACACCCTGATGGCCTATTGCCAGAGCGTCGCCGCCGAGCGCGCCTCGTCGCAGGTGTCGCTGTTCGGCGGCGATCAGGCCGCCGCCGCGCGGCCGCGGCTGAAGCCGGTCGAGCCGTGGCTGGGTCCGGAAAAGCTGGATCAGGAACTGGCCGCCGTCGGCTTCTACCTGTCCGGCCACCCGCTGGAGGACATGGCTCCGGCGCTGAAGCGCAAGCGCGTCACCTTCGTCGCCGAGGCCACGGCCCTGGCCGAAAGCGGCCACGAGGCCTTCCTGATGGCCGGTGTCGTCCGCCGCCGTCAGGAACGCGCCAGCGCCAAGTCGGGCGAGAAATTCGCCTTCGTCACCTTCTCGGACCCGACCGGCGAGTTCGAATGCCTGTTCCCGCCGGAACAACTGCGCAAATGCCGCGAAGTGCTGGAGGTCGGGGCCTCGGTCGTGGTGCGGGTCCGCGCCAAGTCGGCCGACGGCGAGGTGCGCTTCTTCGGCGACGACGCCTCCCGGCTCGACACGCTGATCGATGACGGTGCCATGGGACTGCGGATCCATGTCTCCGGCCGCACGACCGACGCCGAGGCCCTCCGCTCCCGCCTCGACCGCGCCAAGGCCGACGGGAAGGGAGGGGAAGTCTCGCTCGTCGCCACGCTCGACGGCCGGCGCGAGGTGGAGATCAGATTGCCCGGCCGCTATCGGCTGGACGGCGCGCTGAGAGGCGCGTTGAAGTCGGCTCCGGGCGTGGTTCTGCTGGAGGATGCGTGACGTCTGACATCGAACCGTTCAGCCGGACGGCGACCCAGGTGGACGGGCGCAGTTTCTAGGCCGCGTCGGTCACCGCATAGACCATGATCCCCGTCGCCACGGCCAGGTTCAGGCTGTCGGCGCGACCGCGCATGGGGATCTTGACGTTGACGTCACAGGCCTCGGCCAGGGCGTCGGTCAGTCCGGCCTGTTCATTGCCCATCAGGATCAGGGCCGGGTGCTGGATTGAGGCGTCGCGATAACCGGAGGCGGCGTCCAGCCGGGTGCCGATGACGCTGCCTGGCCAGGTCTGGCGCCAGGCCAGAAACTCCGCCGGGCTGGTCCGGGCGATGGCCACAGCGAAGACCGATCCCATCGTCGCGCGCACCGCCTCGACCGAAAAGGGGTCCACACAGTCGCCGATCAGGATGACCCCGCCGCAGCCTGCAGAATCCGCCGTGCGGATGATAGTGCCCAGATTGCCCGGATCGCGCACCTGCTCCAGCGCCACCCAGGCCCGAGCCGAGCCCGGCTGGATCGCCGATAACGGCGTATAGACCTGATCGAACACGCCCAGCACGGTCTGCGGATTGTCGCGGCGGCTGATCTTTTCGAGGATGGTGTGGGTGACGATCACCACCTCGCCGCCCGCCGCGCAGGTCGCCTCGCGGGCGCGGTCGAGGATGGGATGCGGTCGCGCGTCCTCTCCGACCAGCAGCAGTCGCGGCGCGCGGTCCTGATCCAGCGCCTCGCCGATGAATTTCAGCCCCTCGGCCAGGAACCGCCCGGTCGCCTCGCGCGCCTTGCGCATGTGCAGGGCGCGCACGGCCTTGACCGTGTCATTGGTCAGCGAGGTGATCAGGCGGTCCTGGGCCGGGGCGCTCACGCCGACCACCGCGCGAAGAAGCTGAGACCGATGGACCGCCCATCGGCGCCCGCTTCGGACAGGGCCAGTTCGCCCCAGTCGATGACGCCGCCGCGATCCGCTGTCGCTTCGGCCATGGCGTGCGCCAGCGACAGGCCGGACACCCGGGCGGCATAGGCGTTCAGGAGCAGGAAGGAGGCGTTATCGGACAGCAGGGCGGCGCAGTCCTTCAACAGTCCCGGCATGTCCTCGAACAGACGCCAGACCTCGCCCGCCGGCCCACGACCGTATTTCGGCGGATCGAGAATGATGCCGTCGTATTTCGAACCGCGCCGAACCTCGCGGGCGACGTATTTGCGCGCGTCTTCGACGATCCAGCGGATCGGATGGTCGGCAAGGCCCGAATGCGCGGCGTTCTCGCGCGCCCAGGCGACCGACTTCTTCGAAGCGTCCACGTGCGTGACCTCCGCCCCGGCCGCCGCGCAGGCCAGCGAGGCGACGCCGGTGTAGCCGAACAGGTTCAGAATTTTCGGCGCGGGTTTCGTCCCGCTATCGCCCCTTGGGGCAGTTGAGCGCGTCCACCGTCGTATGCGCTCGTCCAACCACTCCCAGTTCGCCGCCTGTTCCGGGAAGAAGGCCAGGTGCCGGAAGGGCGTGAAGCGGCCGGTAAAGCACGCGTCTCGCCAGGCCAGGGGGAAGGTATCGATCGGGTTACCGGCGAAACGCCAGCGGCCGCTTTCGTCCTCGTCGGTCGGGTCGAAGACGGCGTCGGCCGCGTCGAAGGCGGACGGATCGCGCGGTGACCAGAAGCACTGCGGCTCCGGACGCACGACCGTGAACCGCCCATAGCGCTCCAGCTTGCGCCCTCCACCGGAGTCCAGCAGGGCGTAGTCTTCCCACCCCTTGGTCAGGAGCGTTTCAGGCGACGTGTTCAGGCGCGGCGGCATGGGGCGCTGATAGGCCGGGCAGGGCGTCTTCGTCCAGCGCGGCGTGGTAAGCGCGGAGCGGCGTTATCCCGGCGCTGCCCATATCCGGCGCGTCGCGCCGATGCCGGGTCTTGTCCCAGACGAAGGGCTCACGCGCCAGACGCCAGGCCGCGTGGACGAAGGCGAGACTGAGCAGCGACCAGTAGGCCGGCGCCGCGATCATGTCGGCGACGCTGAAGCGGATGCCCGCTCGCCTGGCGCCGACGCCACATGACACCCAAGCCGAGACCGCGCCGAAGAACAGCACGCCCAAAGCCATCGGAGATGTCGCGGGCGGCAGGCCCGCCACGGCGGTCACCAGCAAGGCCGCCGCGAACCAGGCCAGCGAAGGTCCGTGTAAGGCCGCTGAGGCCAGGCCCGCGCCCACCGTCATGAGCAGGGCGAACGCCCCTCTGAATCCCAATCGCCATGGCTTGCGGGTATGGACGCCGAAGGTTTGCATATAGCCCTTCAGCCAGCGCGCGCGCTGGGGCAACCAGGCGTTCAGACCGCCCGGCGGCGTCTCCCAGGTCGGGCGAGCGAGGACGCCCAGTCTCCAACCGTCGCGCCACAGCCGGAATCCCAGATCAGCGTCTTCCGTCACGTTCCATGCGTCCCAACCCCCGAGCGCCCGCAGGACGTCGACGCGGAAATGATTACTGGTCCCGCCCAAGGGGAAGGGCAGGCCCAGCCGTGCCAGTCCGGGCAAGACCGTTTCGAACAGGCTGGCGTATTCCAGCGCGAACTGACGATCGAGAAACGGCGAGGGCTCGGGGCACTGGAAACGGCGGCGGATCCGCAGGGGAGCCTGCAGGCAGGCCAGTCGTCCTCCACGGTCGGCCGCGAACCGTGCGGCGGCCTCGCGCAACTGTCCAGGGTCTGGATCATCTTCGGCGTCGTAGACCGTCAACAGCTCACCCGTGGCGTGGCCGAGGGCGACGTTCAGGGCGCGCGGCTTGGTCTGGGGCAGGCCCGCGGGCGCAATGAGGATGTCCAGCCATGGCGGTCGGGGCGCGTGCCGGGCCTGTGCGATCGTCTCGAGATCGTGCGCCTCCAGCACCAGAAAGCCCTGGAGCCGATCCGGCGGGTAGTCGATCCGGCCCAGGCGGGCGATCAACTGGCCGACCACCTCGGCCTCGTCATGCAGCGCGGCCACCACGGTATAGCGGGGCAATCGGGCCGCCGGCAGGGTCGGCGAAGGGGAGGCCACGCGCAGGCTCAGCAGGGTCAGGAGAATTCGCCAACACGCCACGAACAGGAACGCGGCCGCGGCCCCGACTTCGAGCGCAGGGACGATCACCTCCGGGCGCAACCCTGCGATAGTTCCGAAAACCATGACCGCTACGGCGACGACCGTGGCTTGCAGGGTCGAGAGGCCACGCTGCACCGCGCTGTCACAAGCCCGCGGCCCCTGACGCGCGGCCGTCGACGGTCGATGAAACGGCGTTGGCGGCTCGGCCTTCTCCATGCAAAACGATTACCGCTTAGGTTGAGAGCGGGCAAGCGGTTGGCGGCGCGGTGGGAATGGCGCTATTCAAGGGCAGGACCCCGGAGTTCAGACCGCTTGACCGTCCCCGCCCTCAACCCCCGCTCGCAACGTAAGCCCAAGGGCGAGGGTCACGCCCGGCGGGCCGAGATTCTCGCGGTCGCCGAGCGCATTTTCGTCGAGCACGGCTATGAGGGCGCGACGATCCGAAAGATCGCCGACGAGGTCGGCCTGTCGTCGACGGCGCTCTATATGCATTTCGCCGACAAGGGCGAAATCCTGCACGAGATCTGTCGTCGGGCCTTCGAGTCTCTGCTGGAGGCCAATGAGGCCATTCCCGTTGGAACCGACGGGGCGGAAATGCGTCTGCGTCTGATGCTGAAGGCCTATATCGATTTCGGCTTCGACAACCCCAACGCCTACCGCCTCGCCTATATGACCCGTCCCGCCGAGCTGCGCGAAGGCGCCCAGTCCGCCGCGAGCGAACTCGGGTATGAGCTGTTCCGGTCTTTCGAGAGCGTGGTCGAGACGGCGGCTAACGAAGGGCGGCTTCGCCGGGAATCGAGGGTGACGGCCCAGGCCCTGTGGGCGGGCGCGCACGGCATCGTCTCGCTGGTGATCACCAAGCCCTATTTTGACTGGGTGGAGCGGGATACCCTGCTCGACGCCCTGCCCGACGCCCTTTTCACGGGTCTGATGAAGCCTTGAGCCTGCGTCGCGCCGCCTTGCTCGCGACCGGGGCTATGCTGGCGTCGGCGGGCGTCGCCGAAGCGCGGCCGCTGCGGGTCATGTCGCTGGATCAGTGCGGCGACCAGTACGCGCTGGCCCTCGCCCCTGACGCGACGCTGGCCCTGTCGCCGCGCGCCGACGATCCGGACTCCTGGTTGCGCGCCGAGGCGTGGGGACATCGGAGGATCAGGCCCACGCTAGAGGCCGCATTGACGTTTCGACCCGATGTGGTGGTGCGCTATTGGGGCGGCGAGCCGCGCTTGCTGGCCGCGCTCGAGGCCCGCGGCGTTCGTGTCGTCACAATCGCCGACGCCCAGACCATGGACGGGATTCGCGGCAACATTCGCTCGGTGGCGGAGCCGCTGGGCGAGAACGATCGGGGCCGGATGCTGATCGACGCCATGGACGCGCGTCTGGCGGAGGCCCGTCCGCGTTCGCCGGTCAGGCGGTCGGCCCTGTATCTGACCGCGGGAGGATTCACGGCGGGCAAGGGCACGCTGATCGACGCGATCCTGACCGCAGCCGGCTACATCAATCTGACGATCGCCCCGGGCTTCGCCCCGGTCAGCGTGGAGCGCGTCGCCCTGTCGCCGCCGTCGCGCTTTGTATTGGGCTTCTTTGATCAGATCAGGGCCGACTGGCGCGGGCCTGGCCGTCATCCTGTGGTGAGAAAAGCCGCCGACGGGCGGGTCGCGGGGCGGCTGCCCGCCGCCGCCCTGACCTGCCCGGCCTGGTTCGCCGCCAATGCCGCCGCGATGCTGAAGGCGGGATCGTGAGCGGGCGTGGGTCACGATTGATCGTCGTCCTCGCGCTGCTGATCGGGGCGGCCCTGGCGCTGGGCACACTGTTCGGTGAGAGCCTGTTCGATGCAGGTCAATTGGTCCAGGCTTTCACCGAGCCGGGGTCCGGACCGGCCGAGGTCCTGTGGCAGGTGCGGGCACCGCGCGTGGTCACCGCCCTGACGGTCGGCGCGGCTCTGGGCCTGTCGGGCGCGGTGATGCAGGGCCTGCTGCGAAATCCATTGGCCGATCCGGCGGTCCTCGGCGTCTCGGCCGTAGCCGCCCTGGGCGCCGCGCTCGCCATCGTCGGTGGAGCGGCGGCGACGCCGGGCGCTGTCGAGGTCGCGGCCATGTTCGGCGCGGCGCTGGCGGGAGGATTGCTGGTGCTGTTCTCGGCGCGGGTGCGCTCGCCGGAGGCGCTGATCCTGTTCGGGGTCGCCGTCTCCAGCTTCGCCGGGGCGGCCACGGCGCTGATCTTCAACCTGTCCCCGTCGCCCATCGCCACCGCCGAGGTGATCAGCTGGCTGCTGGGATCGGTGCAGAATCGCAGCTGGATCGACGTCGCATGGGTCGCGCCGACGGTTGTGGTCGCCGGTGCATTGGCGGCGTTTGCGGCGCCCGGCCTGCGCATGCTCAGCCTCGGCGAGGAGACCGCGCGGACGTCCGGCTTGCCGATGGCCCGCTTGCGCCTGCTGGCCCTTCTCGCGGCGGCGCTCGCTACGGGCGCGGCGGTCGCCGTGGCGGGGGTCATCGGTTTCGTGGGTCTCGCGGCGCCACACCTGGTGCGCGCGACGGTGCGAGGCGATCCGGGGCGCGTTCTGCTGCCCTCGGCGCTGGCGGGCGGGCTGATACTGGTGGTCGCCGACCTTCTGGCGCGGATGACCCCGACCGATCAGGAACTCAAACTGGGCGTCTTCACGGCCTTGGTCGGCGCGCCGCTGTTCGCGATCATCGCCTGGCGCGCGGCGAGGGAGTGGCGATTGTGAGCGCGCTGCAACTCATCCACGCCACGGCGCGACTGGGCGGGCGGACCGTTCTGGACGGGGTGAGCCTGTCTGTCGCCGCCGGCGAGCTGGTCGCGCTGGTCGGACCGAACGGCGCGGGCAAGTCGAGCGCGATCAGGGCATTGGCGGGATTGCTTCCGCTGACCAGCGGCCAAGCGCGGCTGGGGGCCGACGACGTTTGTTCCCTTACGGCCGAAGTCCGCGCAAGCCGCGTGGCCTACCTGCCCCAGGAACGGCGCATCGCCTGGAACATGCCCGCGCTCGAGGTGGCGGCGCTGGGTATTCCTCTCGGGGGTCGCGACGACGCCCTGATCCGCGCGCGAGCCGCGCTCGCGGACGTCGAGGCGGCGCATTTGGCGGATCGCGGCGTCGCGGAGATGTCGGGCGGAGAGCGAGCCCGCGTCCTGCTGGCCCGCGTCCTGTCGACGGGGGCGGAAGCCCTGATGCTCGACGAGCCCATCGCCGGGCTGGACCCCGACGCCCAACTACTGGTGCTCCACGCCCTGGCGAAACGGGCGGGAGAGGGGCAGGCGATCCTGGTCAGCCTGCACGACCTCGGCCTTGCGGCGCGCTTCGCGGACCGGGTCGTGGCGCTGGACGGCGGCCGCGTGGTCGCCGACGCCGCGCCCATGGCGGCCCTGACGCCAGAGCTGCTGGCGCGCGTGTTCAGTCTGTCGGCACGCTGGGTCGACGGCCCCGATGGGCCATTGCTGGCGTCCGGGCGCTATTCCGAGGGGGCGGCCGGCGGCGTGGTCAGGCCGGCTTCACCCGGCGCATAGCTATAGGGCCGCGGGCCGGACCCGTGCGGAACGCCGCGACGCAAATCCTCGGACAGGGTCAGAGGCGCGGATCCACCGTTCAGCCGGGCACGATAAACCTGCAGGTTTTCCATCACTCGCATCATGTAGTTGCGAGTCTCGGTGAAGGGCGCGCATTCGATGAAATCGATGGGATCCACGGTTCCGGCTCGTGGCTCGCCGCAGCGGGCGATCCATTGCGGCGGTCGCGCCGGACCGGCGTTGTAGCCGATCGTGGTCAGCAGCATGGAGCCGCCGAAATTGCGCGTCAGATCGCCGAGATGAAAGCTGCCCAGCGTCATGTTGAAGTCGCCGTCGTAGAGGCGCTCGTCCGAATAGGGCAGGCCTAGTTGGCGGGCGACACTGCGGCCGGTGGCGGGCAGGAATTGCATCAGGCCGCGAGCGTTGGCGTGGGAGCGCGCACGCGGATCGAAGCTGGATTCCTGGCGCGTGATGGCCAGGGTAAACTCCAGCGGCGCGGCACCTGCGACCGTCGGGGGCATGCGGATCGGGTACTGGCGCTCGGGCATCAGATAGCCGCGCTGGCTGGCCGCCCGGCCGACCATCATGGCGGTGAAACCTTCGCCATAGGCGCGCGACAAATCCATCAGCAGCGCCAGTTCGGACGCGCCGGGCAGGTCGTCGTCGAGCTGAAAGGCGAAGACGCGGAACAGGCTGGTCTCGCCGGTTTCGCCGAGGATGCGCATGGCGCGGACGACCTCATTGCTCTCGAACGCCGCGCGTTCGGCGGAACTCGGGGCTGGATCGGCCGGCAGGGTCAGGGTGGTCATCCCGGTCTTCTCGGCGGCCAGTTGACCGTAAAAGGTCTGGATGTGCCGGGAACCGGCCCGGTAAAAGTCAACGGCCGCGGGCGTATTGCCCTGGGCCTCGGCGACGCGGCCCAGCCAGTACAACGCGCGACCCTGGGTGATCGGGGTCGACGAGGCCTGGCGCAGGGTTTCAAAATATCCTGCGGCGCGGACAGGATCGTTCAGCTTGACCAGCGCGGTCCAGCCGGCGAAGAACTCCGCGTCGACCTTGCGCTCGCCCGACGGGAAGCCGTGGCCCGCCATGGAATCATAGGCGGCCTGCCAATTGCGGCGTTCCAGCGCGTCGAGGAAATAGTTGCGGCGCTCGCTCCACAGGGTGTTCTGGCCCTCTATGTGTGACGGCGCCGGGGGCAGGGCCGACAGCAGGGCGAAGCCTTCGGACTGCCGGTTCTGCGAGCGCAGGATCCGGACCCGCTCCAGCGCGACGGCGGGATCGCGGGCATGCGACGCACTGAGGTTGGCGACGATGGCATCGGGACTGTAGGCGGTGCGCAGCGCCATTGCGGCGCCGGCGACGGTCTGCCGGTCGGACGAAACCAGCGGCACCATGGCCCGCGTCGCCGGCCCGTGCGGTCCGGGTAGAAACATCGTCAGCCGCGCCTCGTGATCGGCCTGCGTCAGGCTGGAGCCCCAGCGGGTCAGGATGCGGGTCTGGGCGGCGTCGTCGAAGGATCGGGTGCGCCACCAGTCGCCGATCAGGCGTCGCGCCTCATCGGAACGGCCGCGCTGCTCCAGCGCATCAGCGAGAGCGATCGCGCCCTGAACCGTCGTCGGCGGCGTGCGCGCGAACAGGGCCAGGGCGGCATCAGGGCCGACGTAGGCGCGGTCCAGCACCCGTTCGGCGGCAAGGCGCCGGCTGTCGCCGCGTGGCCAGCCGGCGAAGGCCGTCTGGGCCGCGACCAGATCGCTGTACGGCAGTTGTTCGGCCGTCGTGTCCAGCAAAGCCCATTCGACCAGTTTGCGGGCGGTGGGATCGCCGATCTGCGAGGCTGCGTTGCGCGCCCCGGAGATGTCCCGGGCCCTGGCGGCGGCCAGTCCCTGGCGGAAGAGGGCGGTGTCCTGGTCGTTGAGCGTGCGCGCCTGATTACTGACCGCTGCCGCAACCGAGACATAGAGGACCTCCTTCGGCAGCAGGGTTTCGGGCGCGGGACCAAAAAGGGCCAGCGCGGTCGCGAGGCTGATAGCGATCATGCCGTGTCCGATCCTCATTCGTCGTGGTTGCGATCCGACGACCGGCAACCTACCCTCTTGCGCTTGCATCCGGCGACGATCGCCCGATTTCCACGCAGGACCATCTCTCTCAATGACCGCCCCATTGTTCAAGGGCGTGATCACCGCCTTGATCACACCACTTCGTGACGGAAAGGTGGACGAAGCCGCCTTTGTCGCCCTGCTGGAACGCCAGATCGCCGCCGGCGTCCACGGCGTCGTGCCGATGGGTACCACAGGCGAGAGCGCGTCGTTGCATCCGGACGAACACAAGCGGGTCGTCGATCTGTGCGTTCAGACCGCCGCTGGCCGCATCCGCGTGATCGCCGGGGCGGGGGCCTCCGCCACGGACAAGGCGATCGATCTGGTGCGCGACGCCAAGACTGTGGGTGCCGACGGGGCTCTGGTGGTGACCCCCTACTACAACCGTCCCTCGCAGGAAGGGTTGGCCCGGCATTTCGAGGCCATTGCCGAGGCGGTCCAGTTGCCCGTGCTGCTGTACAACGTCCCCGGCCGCACCGGCGTGGACCTGGCCAATGAGACGACGGCGCGGCTGGCGGCCCATCCCAACATCGTCGGCATCAAGGACGCCACCGGCGACATGACGCGGATCAGCTGGATGCGGGCCAATATTTCTGGTGGCCAGTTCGACCTGATCTCGGGCGATGACCCCAGCTATCTGGGCTATCACTCCCACGGCGGCGTCGGCGTGATCTCGGTGACGTCCAATGTCGCGCCCGAAGCCATGGTGGCGATGCACGAGGCGGCGAGCGCGGGAGACTATGCCACGGCCCGCGACTGGCAGGACCGGCTGATCGCCCTGCACAAGGGCCTGTTCCTCGACAATTCGCCGTCGCCGACCAAATATGCCCTGTCGCGGCTGGGGCTGTGCAGCGAGGAGGTGCGTCTGCCGCTGGCTCCCACCGCCGATGCCGTCAAACCGGCGATCGAACGCGCCATGGCCGAGGCGGGCGTCGGCTGATGGCGTCGACCTCTCCAAAGATGAAGGTGATCGCCGAGAACCGGCGGGCTCGCTTCGACTATTTTCTCGAGGATTTCATTGAGGCCGGCATCATGCTGCTCGGCACCGAGATCAAGGCCCTGCGCGCCGGCCGCGCCAATATCGCCGAGAGCTATGCGGCGGTGGAGGGGCGCGAGATTGTGCTCGTGAACGCCGACATCCCGCCCTACAAACAGGCCAACCGCTTCAACCACGAGCCGCGCCGGCACCGGAAACTGCTACTCCACCGCAAGCAGATCGACAAGCTGATCGGTGCGGTCCAGCGCGACGGCCAGACCATCATTCCGGTCAAGCTGTATCTGAACGAAGCGGGCAAGGCCAAGATCGAGATCGCCCTGGCCAAGGGCAAGAAGCTGCACGACAAGCGAGAGGCCACGGCCCAGCGCGACTGGCAACGCGACAAGGCGCGGCTGATGAAGGACCGGGGCTGACCCGAAGCCGTCAGACGATGGGCCGGGCGTCCAGAACGCCAGGCGACGGCGCGGTCGTATAGGCGTCGATGCCGCCGGGACCGAGCGAGGGTTGCGCCCACTGCTGGACGATCAGGCCCAGCGCCACGATCATGCCTGCGATCAGCAGCGCCCACAGCGCCATCTTCCGTTCCTGGGATGAAAAGACCCCGTTCGCCCTGCGCATCACAGCCTCCAAAGCTGTCCGTTAAACGCAAGATTTTTGCACGTGTTCCTGAAGGCCGAGCTTCCACCCTGTAAAGTGTGATTCGCGTGGCGCGGGAGCCACACATCACGGTTCATAATCCGTCGTTCGATCAAGAGTCGATAATTTCGCGGGCTCTCCGGAACACCGCTTCGAACATGGCCGGCGTCAGCCGGCCGGTGTTCGTATTCAGCCTGGAGCAGTGATAGCTGTTCAGCAGGACATAGCCGCCGACCGCCGCCTCGACGCCGTGGCCGGGCGGGGCCGCCGAACCCGGAAGACCCAGCGCCTTCAACACGTTCCGACGCGCTACGTCGCCCAGGGTGACGATGACCTTGAGCCGGGGCAGGGCGGCGAGGCGCGCGATCAGGAAGGGGCGGCACGTCGCCTCCTCGACCGGTAGGGGCTTGTTCTGCGGCGGGGCGCAACGCACGGCATTGGTGATCATGCAGTCGACCAACTCGAGCCCGTCGTCCGGATCGGCCCGGTATTCCCCGCGCGCGAAGCCTGTCCTGATCAGGGTCTGGTAAAGAAGCACGCCGGCACCGTCGCCGGTGAAAGGCCGTCCCGTGCGATTGGCACCGGTCCTGCCGGGGGCCAGGCCCGCGATCAGCAGACGGGCGTTGGGGTCGCCGAAACTGGGCGCGGCCCCGTTCCACCAGTCGGGGTTCTGGCGCCGGTTCTCCTCACGATAGGCGACGAGGCGCGGGCACAGCGGGCAGTCGCGTGGCGCTTCGGGCGGGAAGGCCGTCACGCGCGATCGTCCCGCTCGAAGACCCGGCTGGTCGGCGTGGGCGGAGAGGTCTTCGGTCGCCCGATCTCTGGCAGCAGGTCGCTCAGCTCGACGAAGGTGTCGGCCTGACGTCTCAGTTCGTCGGCGATCTGGGGCGGCTGGGTCCGGGTGGTCGAGACCACGGTGACGCGAACGCCTTTGGCCTGCACCGCCTGAACCAGTCGTCGGAAATCTCCGTCGCCCGAGAACAGGACGACGTGGTCGAGGTGCGGCGCGAACTCCAGCATGTCGACCGCGATCTCAATGTCCATGTTTCCCTTGGTCCGGACGTGGCCCAAGGCGTCGGTGAACCGCTTGACCGGCTTGGTCACCACGGTGAAGCCGTTGTAGTCCAGCCAGTCGACCAGCGGCTTGATCGGCGAGAACTCTTCGCCCTCGATCACAGCCGTGTAATAATACGCCCGAACCAGAACAGCCCCGGCGCGGTATTTCTCGACCAGCTTCTTGAAATCGAGATCGGCGTTCAGAGCCTTGGCTGCGGAATACAGATTGGCCCCGTCGATGAACAGGGCGATGCGCTCGGTCGGATAAGGCGTCATGAAAAAGGGCTCCGAGAATATGGACGTCCCGGTCGCCGTCGAAATGGACGGCACCGTCGATCTGCACTCCGCCGTCATCGTCGCGCTGGGCTGCAATGACAAGGGGGTCTGGCGCGACTGCCGCGAGGCGCTGGAGGCGGCGCTGGCGCGGTTCCGGTCCGAAGGCATAGACGTGATCCGCCGGTCGTCCTGGTGGCGTTCGCAGGCTTGGCCCGACCCGTCCGATCCGCCCTTCCTGAACGGGGTGGTCATCGTCAGGACGGAACACGATCCGCACGGTCTGATGGCGGCGTTGGGCCGGATTGAGGACGCCTTCGGCCGTCGCCGCGACGCCATGAACGCCCCGCGCACCCTGGATCTCGACCTGATCGCCTACGGCCGCCTGACCGGCGACATCGAAGGGCTGATCCTGCCGCACCCGCGAGCGCACGAAAGGAAGTTCGTCATGGGGCCGCTGGCGGAGATCGCACCGGCGTGGGAACATCCGCAAGGCGGGACGGCGGCGACGCTTTCGACCTCCAGTCCGGTCGGCAGGGACGCCAATCCGGCCTGATCGCCGGAGTCATGGCGGTCGGACGCCTCATTCCCGCCCATGCGGCGTTGCACAATTCAGCCCAACACTCTATTTTGTGCGGCTCTCCCCCGCGCCCGAGGAATTTCATGGCCCGCGTCACCGTCGAAGACTGCATTGAAAAAGTGCCGAACCGTTTTGGCCTGGTTCTGCTGGCCGGTCATCGCGCCCGCTCGATCGCCAACGGCGCCGCCCTGACCATCGACCGCGATAATGACAAGAACCCCGTCGTGGCCCTGCGTGAACTGGCCGACGACACCGTCGTTCCGGATGAGCTGGAAGAAGCCATCATCGTCACGCTGCAACGCGTCGACGAGCGTACCGAAGCCGAGGACGAGGCCGAGGTCGTCGCCCTTCTGGCTGAGCCGCAACACATGAACATGGCGGAAGCCGAGCTGATTCGCGCGCTGCAGAGCGACCGCGACGGCGGGCAGGAGGAGCGGTACTGACGGCTGAACCCGCCAACGGTATCACCATCCTTCCGGCGCGGACCTCGCCGCCCGCGACGCCTCTGAAAGCTGCGAATCTGAACGAACCCAAGGGCAGCCGCCCTGCGGCAGAAGCACCCGCGCCTTCGAGGGCCCGGGTGCTTCGCCAATTCGAGCTGGTCGAGGCCGTCAAGGCTTATGACCCCACCGCCGACGAGGCCCTGCTGAACCGGGCCTATGTCTATGCGATGAAGATGCACGGCTCGCAGATGCGGGCCTCGGGCGACCCCTATTTCGCCCATCCGATCCAGGTCGCGGGCATCCTGACCGACTACCGGCTGGACACGGCCACCATCATCACGGCCCTGCTGCATGACGTGGTCGAGGACACCTCGGCCACGCGCGAGGACATCGCGGGCATGTTCGGCGAAGAGATCGCCGGCCTCGTCGAGGGCGTGACCAAGCTGTCACGGCTGGAGCTTCAGGCCGAGCACACGCGCCAAGCCGAGAACCTGCGGAAATTCATCCTCGCCATCTCCAAGGACGTGCGCGTCCTGCTCGTGAAGCTGGCCGACCGTCTGCACAACATGCGGACGCTGAAATACATCAAGCCGGAGAAGCGCGAGCGTATCAGCCGCGAGACGCTGGAAGTCTATGCTCCGCTGGGCCGGTCCATCGGCATCCATTCGATCGCGTCCGAGCTGGAAGAACTGGCCTTCGAGCAACTGAACCCCACGGCCCGCACCGCCATCGATCGGCGGCTCGAGGCCCTGAAGCTGGAGCATGGTCGCGCCATCGAGGGCGTGTCGCGCGAGGTCGAGCGCGTGTTGCAGGAAGCCGGCGTCGACGCCCACGTCTTCGGCCGCCAGAAGACGCCTTATTCGATCTGGCGCAAATTGCAGCGCAAGTCGGTCGGCTTCTCGTCCCTGTCGGACATCTACGGCTTCCGCGTGCTGGTCGAGGCCGAGGACGACTGCTACCGCGCCCTGGGCGTCATACACCGCGCTTGGCCGATGGTGCCCGAACGGTTCAAGGACTTCATCTCGACGCCCAAGTCGAACAACTACCGCTCGCTGCACACCACGGTCGTCGGCCCGTCCGGCCTGCGCATCGAGATGCAGATCCGCACCGAAGCCATGGATCGCGTGGCGGAGGATGGCGTGGCCGCGCACTGGGCCTACAAGAACAAGAGCTATGGCTTCGACAAGGAGGCCATGGAGCGCGACGGCGGGCGAGACCCGCTGCAGAACCTGCGCCATCTGGTGCAGGTGATCGAGCACGGCGAGGGCGGCGACGATTGGGTCGAACACGCCAAGCTGGAGATGTACCTTGATCAGGTCTTTGTCTTCACGCCCAAGGGCGCGCTGATCACCCTGCCACGTGGCGGCATGGCGCTGGACTTCGCCTATGCCGTCCACACCGAGGTCGGCGACACGGCGGTGGGGGTGAAGATCAACGGCGAACTCAAGCCGATGCGGACCCAGCTTCAGAACGGCGACGTGGTTGAGATCGTGCGCGGGTCAAAACGTGAAATTCCCGTCGACTGGCGCTCGCTGACCGTCACGGGTCGCGCCCGCTCGGCCATTCGTCGCCACATCCGCACCTCGGAGAGGGGCGAGTTCCAGA
Source organism: Brevundimonas sp. (assembly GCF_041688735.1). Taxonomy (GTDB): domain Bacteria; phylum Pseudomonadota; class Alphaproteobacteria; order Caulobacterales; family Caulobacteraceae; genus Brevundimonas. The sequence continues at coordinate 8,558 of NZ_JBDNHO010000064.1, read as the reverse complement.
AACTGGGGCGCGGCACGCTGGAGCAGACCCTGTCGCGCGCGGGCAAGACCCCTGCCGAAGTCACGCTGAAGCCCGTGCTAGAGACGCTGGGCTTCGCCGGCGACGAGGACCTGTTCGAGGCCATCGGTCGCGGACGCCTGTCGGCCGCCAAGGTCGGCGAGACGCTGTTCCCTGACTTGAAGGGTCGTCTGAAGGCCGGCCCGGACCGCAAGCGCATCGGCGACGAACAAGGCCGTCTGTTCGTGCGCGGCGGCGGGCTGACGCAGGGCGTCAGCATCCATTTCGCCCACTGTTGCAGCCCGGTGCCCGGAGACCGCATCGTCGGCATCCTCGAACCCGAGGCCGGGCTGACCGTGCACACCATCGACTGCCAGCGTCTGGCCGACTACGGCGATGACGATTCCGTCTGGCAGGACCTGCAATGGACGCCGCAGGCGGAGCAGGGGACGGTCGCGTCGGCCCGTATCCGCGCCACCATCAAGAACGCGCCCGGCGTCCTGGGACAGGTCGCGACCCTGATCGGTGAGGCGGGCGGGAACATCCTGAACCTGGTCATGAGCCATCGTCAGCAGGACTTCTTCGACGTCGACATCGACATGGAGGTCGAGGACGCGCGCCACGCCACGACCATAATGGCGGCGCTGCGGGCCAATCCTTCGGTTGACACGGTCGAAAGGGCGCGGGGCTGAGGCCTTGCTCCCACGGCGACGCTCGCTATGACGGCGGCATGACCATCTGTTTCAACGCGTCGGCGTCGCGCCGGTGCATGCGGAGTCCGGGATGAACCATCGCGTAAGGCTCGGCGTCAACATCGATCACGTGGCTACGGTGCGGAACGCCCGCGGCGGGGTGCATCCCGATCCTCTTCGCGCCGCGCGCGAGGCTCTGGCGGCAGGCGCGGACGGCATCACCGCCCATCTGCGCGAAGACCGGCGGCACATCACCGACCCCGACATCGCCGCGTTGAGCCTGCTCTGCGCCGAGGTCGGACGTCCGCTCAATCTCGAAATGGCCGCGACGGACGAGATGCTGGCCATCGCCCTGCGCCATCGTCCACACGCCGCCTGCATCGTCCCCGAACGGCGCGAGGAGGTGACGACCGAAGGCGGGCTGGCTGTGGCCGGGCACGAGGCTCGCATCGCGCCCCTGGCCCAGGCCCTGACCGGAGCCGGCGTGCGCGTCTCCCTCTTCATCGAACCCAGTCTGGACCAGATCGAGGCGGCCAGTGCGGTCGGCGCGGACATCGTCGAACTGCACACCGGCCGCTACTGCCATCTGAACGGCGACGAGCGGGCAATCGAGTTCGAACGTCTCGAACAGGCCGCCGCGCGTGCAGGCGAACTGGGTCTTGAAGTCCATGCCGGCCACGGGCTCGACTACCAGACCGCCGCTCACATGCTGGCCATCGCCGAGGTGTGCGAGCTCAACATCGGCCATTTCCTGATCGGCGAGGCGGTCTTCGTCGGGCTGGCCTCTGCTATCCACCGCATGCGCGCGGCGATGGACGCGGTCGCATGATCATCGGCGTCGGCGCGGACCTGTCGGACATTCGTCGCATCCAGAGTTCGCTCGATCGCTTCGGCGAGCGGTTCAAGACCCGCTGCTTCACCGAGCTGGAGCGGACACGGTCGGACCGCAAGCCGGACCCGGCGTGGAGCTACGCCAAGCGGTTCGCCGCCAAGGAAGCCTGCGCCAAGGCGCTGGGCACCGGCATGCGGGCCGACGTCTACTGGCGCGACATGGGGGTGGTGAATCAGCGCTCGGGGCAGCCGACCATGGCCCTCACCGGGCACGCCGCGGACCACCTGTTAAGGCTGACACCGCCCGGTCACGAACCACGGATATTTCTGACGCTCAGCGACGAGCACCCCTATGCCTTGGCATTCGTGGTGATCGAAGCCTTGCCGACGGCTTAATCACGTTATACCGATTTTCGCCGCAAGACTGCGGTCAGCGGCTGGGGGATACTGCAACCATGAGCGACGGGCACAAGCCGCAAGACGACAACGGCCATGACGACGCCCATGGCCATGACGATCACGCGGCGCACGGGCACGCTGCCGAGGACCATGCGACGCATGACGCCGACGGCAACGATGCTCATCCCACGGCCGTTGCGGCATCGGTCGCCGGCAAGAGCCCGGTGTGGAGTGAAAAGGGCGACGCGCCCTTGGAGGACTTCGCTGCCACGCCGATCCTTGCGCGCGGCGGCAAGCGCAAGAACGGGGCATCTTCCGGCGGCGGCAACGAGGGATGGGAGGTCATCAAGACCGTCTTCTTCGCCCTTCTGATCGCCATGGTGCTGCGGATTCTGCTGTTCCAGCCCTTCACCATCCCGTCGGCCTCGATGGAGCCCAACCTGAAAGAGGGCGACTACATCGTCGTGTCGAAGTGGAGCTACGGCTATTCCAAACACGCCATCCCGTTCAGCCCGCCGATCTTCGAGGGTCGCCTGTTCGACAAGACGCCGGAGCGCGGCGACATCGTCGTCTTCAAGCTGCCGCGTGACGACAAGACAGACTATATCAAGCGTCTGATCGGTCTGCCTGGCGACCGGATCCAGATGATCGGCAACGTGCTGCATATCAACGGAACCGCCGTTCCCGACGTGCCCGTCACCGCCCAGGATGTGACCAACATGTACGGCATGCCGGTCATCCAGGCCCGCGAGACCCTGCCCGAAGGCAAATCCTTCACCGTTCAGGACTTCGGCCCGGGCAACAACGCCGACGACACCGACGTGTTCGAGGTGCCGGCGGGACACTACTTCATGATGGGCGACAATCGCGACAACTCGGTCGACAGCCGCTTCGATGAGTCCGCCGGCGTCGGCATGGTCCCTGCCGAAAACCTGATCGGCAAGGCCGAGATCATCCTGTTCTCGTGGACGCCGGGTGCCTCGCTGTGGAATCCGGTCAGCTGGTTCGCCAACATCCGTCCTAGCCGGTTCTTCAACGTCCTCAACTGATGGGTGATCGACGGGCCGAGGCGGTGCAGGTGCTGGTGGCCGGTCTCGGCCACGTCTTCCGCGATCCCGGCCTGCTCGAACTGGCCCTGACGCATTCCAGCGTGGGGGAGGGGGCCGAGCGTGACGCGCGCGGCCGCCCCTTCGCCGACAACCAGCGGCTGGAGTTCCTGGGCGATCGGGTGCTGGGCCTGTTGGTCGCCGATCGGCTGATGCTCGACTTCCCGAACGCTGACGAAGGCGAAATGTCCTCGCGGCTTCATGCCCTCGTCGACAAGTCCACCTGCGCTCGCGTGGCCGAGGCATTGAACGTCGGCGCCGCGCTCCGCCTCTCACCTGGCGAGGCGAAACAGGGCGGTCGCCGGCGCGAGGGCGTTCTGGGCGACGCGATGGAAGCCATACTCGCCGCCGCCTGGTTCGACGGCGGCATCGACGCCGCCCGCGTGGTGTTTGAAACGGCCTGGGCGGCCGAGCTGTCGGCACCGCCCAAGCGCTCGCCGGCCAATCCGAAATCCGCGCTGCAGGAATGGGCGCTGGGGCAGGGAAAATCCCTGCCGACCTATGCGATCTTGCGACGCACCGGCTCCGACCACGCCCCGACATTCACCGTCGAAGCCAGCGTGGCCGGATATCCGCCCTTGACCGCGCAGGGGCGTTCGCGTCAGGACGCAGAGAAAGCGGCCGCCATCGGCCTGCTTCAGCGTGAAGGCGTGATTTGACCAATATCGGAAACCAGCGGGCAGGCTTCGCGGCCATCATCGGCGCGCCCAACGCCGGCAAGTCCACACTGGTCAATCACCTGACCGGGACCAAGGTCTCGATCGTCACCCAGAAGGTCCAGACCACCCGTTTCCCCGTGCGCGGCATCGCCATCGAGGGCGATGCCCAGATCGTGCTGGTCGACACGCCCGGAATCTTCACCCCGCGCCGCCGCCTGGATCGCGCCATGGTGGCCTCGGCCTGGGGCGGGGCGGACGGCGCCGACGTGGTGGTGCATCTGATCGACGCGGCGTCCCACATCGCCTCCGAGGGCAAGGAAGGTCAGGCTGCCGACCGTCGCTCGGCCGAGGACACTGGGACCATCATCGCCGCGCTGAAGGCTGCGGGCAAGCAGGTCATCCTGGCCCTGAACAAGATCGACGGCATGCGCCGCGACACCCTTCTGGCCCTGTCGCACACCATGTTCGAAACCGGCGTCTATTCCGAGGTCTACATGATCTCCGCCCTGAGCGGCGACGGTGTCGACGACCTGAAGCAGCGTTTGGCGCACGCGATGCCGGCCGGGCACTGGCTCTATCCCGAGGACCAGTCGGCCGATGTGCCCATGCGCGTCCTGGCCGCCGAGATTACGCGCGAGAAGGTCTATCTGCGCGTCCACGAGGAACTGCCCTATTCGGCGGCCGTCGAGACCACGGCTTTCGAGGACAAGGCCGACGGCTCCGCCCGTATCGAACAGACCATCTACGTCGAGCGCGAGAGCCAGCGGCCCATCGTTCTGGGCAAGGGCGGCCAGACGCTGAAATGGATCGGTCAGAAGTCGCGCGAGGAGCTGACCGAGCTGCTGGACCGCCCCGTACACCTGTTCATCACGGTCAAGGTCGACCCGAAATGGCAGGACTCCCGCGCCCTCTACGCCCAGTTCGGGCTGAATTTCGACGTCTAGAGCCGTGTTCAACGTACCCCGGCGCGCGGGCAATCACCCGCGCCTCATTCTCGCAGTCTTGATCCTCCTGATCGCCGTCGGCGGCGGGGCGGCCTCTTGGACGACGCTTCGTCCCACGCCATCGACGCCGCCCGCGACCGTGGCCGTTCCGCCGCCCCGGCCACCGGTGGAGGTGGTCGAGACCTTGCCGGGTTTGAAAGCGCAGCTGGACCTTTGGGGTGGCCGCGGCCAGTTCACCGGCGGCATCCTGGTCGCTCGCGGCGACGAGGTCCTCTTCCGCCGGGTGCACGGCCTCGCCGACCGCTCCAGTGGCGAACCCCTGGCGCTGAACTCCCGTTTCCGCCTGGCCTCGGTCAGCAAACAGTTCACGGCTGCGGCCGTCCTTCGCTTGCAGGACGAAGGCAAGCTGTCGGTCGATGATCCGCTGTGCCGATGGATCCAGCCCTGTCCGGCGGCGTGGGAGCCGATCCGACTGCATCACCTGCTGTCGCATAGCTCGGGCGTGCCCGACCTGATGGCCCGCCCGGCCTGGGGCCTGCGCAGGGTTACGCCCGCGACTGAGGATGAATTAACAGGGGGATCAGCGAAATACGGCCTTCAGTTCCCGCCCGGTACCAAGGTCCGCTACAACAACGCGGGCTATAATCTGCTCGGTGCCGTGGTCGCGCAGGCCAGCGGCCGGCCACTGATGGACTATCTCCAGACGGCCTTCTTCACGCCGCTCGGCATGACCGACACCGGTTATGACGACGGCGCATCCGACGTGGTCATGGGCTACGCCAACCTCGGCGGCGCCGGACCGTCGCCCCAACCGGACGCCAACGTCAGCATCATCTTCGCCGCCGGTGCCCTGTATTCGACGCTGGACGACCTGCTGGTCTGGCAGCGCGCCCTGCACGGCGGCGACCTGCTGTCCGGGAAGAGTTACGCCAGGATGACCGGCGATCACGCGCCCGCCACCACCCCGCCCGAGCGGGGTCGCCCGCGTCGCGACTGGGGCTACGGTGTCTTCGTCAACAGCATAGGTCGCCAGGTCAGTCCCGCCTTCGACGACCGCCAGATCTATCACACCGGCAGCTGGTCCGGCTTCCGCAACCTGATGACGTATCAGCCGGACGCCGACGTCACCGTCATTGTCCTGTCCAACAATTTTCACCAGCGCGACGCGGTCTTCCTGTTGTCGCAGCAGGGCATGGCCGCGGCCCTTGGACGACCGTTCCCGACCGCCGCGGCGCGCTGAGGCTTACCAGGTCCGGTCCCTCTTTGTTCTTTCGCGTTCCGGGGTTAGGGTCGCCGCCATGATCGCCCCAATCCTCGCCTTGGTCCTCGCCGCCCAGACCGCGCCCCCCGCGTCGCCTCCCCCTACGTCCGACGCGTCGCCGGAGGCGGAGATCGCCGCCGTGTTGGACACGCTGCACGCCAGCGCCGCGGGGGCGGACGGGGCCGTCTATTTCAACGTGTTCACCCCGGACGCCCGTTACATCGGCACCGACGCCAGCGAGCACTGGACTGTGGCCCGGTTCCGCGCCTACGCCGAACCCTATTTCTCGCGTGGGCGGGGCTGGACCTATGGGGTGGACGCGCGGACGATCACCGTGGCCGACATCGCCTGCCGCTGCGTCGCCTGGTTCGAGGAAAGGCTCCACAACACCGGCTATGGCGAGACGCGCGGCTCGGGCGTGCTGCGCCTGACCGACGGCGGCTGGAAGATCGAGCAATATGTGCTGAGCTTCGCCGTGCCGAACGAGACGGCCGGTCCGGTCGTGCGCGTCATCGCGGCCTACCGCGCCGCTGCACCCGCCGCTGCCGAGCAAGCGGCGGAGGGCGAGGCGGACGCGGCGATAGACGAGCTTGACGCCGGGTTCGACAGGGCGGCCAACGCAAGCGAACGCCAAGCCGAAGCCGCTGCTGCGACCGCCCCGCGCTGATGGATTTCACCGACGACGCCTTCGTCCTCTCCGCGCGATCCCATGGCGACACCGGCGTGGTGGTCGAATTGCTGACCGAGACGCACGGTCGCCGCGCCGCCTATGTGGCGGGCGGGGCGTCGCGCAGGATGAAGCCCTTTCTTCAGGCCGGAGCGCGCGTCGTGGCCGACTATCGCGCCCGCACGTCCGATCATCTGGGCTCCGCGCGACTGGAACCGGTGGGGGAGGGGCCCAGCGCCCTGTTCGACGACCCCCTGGCGCTGACCGGCCTGGCGGCGGCCGCGTCGGTCGCGCAGGGTGCCATGCCTGAGCGAGAGTCGCATCCCGGTGCCTTCCTGGCCTTCGAGGCGCTGATGAGCGCCTTCGCCCTCTCGGACGTCTGGCCCGCCATCTTCGTGCGTTTCGAGGCGGGCCTGCTGGAGGATCTGGGCTTCGGCCTCGACCTGTCGCGCTGCGCCGTCACCGGGACCATGGACGACCTGATCTGGGTCAGCCCGCGCACCGGGCGCGCCGTCAGCCGCGAGGCCGGTGAGCCCTATGCCGACAAACTCCTGTCGCTGCCGCCTTTCATGCTGGGGGCGCAGGCGGGACTGGGCGAGGGCGATGTCGGCAAGGGGCTCGACCTGACCGGTCATTTCCTCGAACAGTTCGTCTTCCACCCCCAGAACAAGCCGATCCCCGCCGCGCGGGTGTGGATGATCGACAAACTGCGCGAGGCCGGGCGGCTTTAACTTTGGCCTGTGTGTCCCGCCACACCTGAGGCCTTGATCTGGTCAATCAGGTGAAAGAGGGTGGTGAGATGATTACCGCAGCTCTCGTCGCATTGTCGCTCCAGCTTGTGGCGACCGATGGCCTGGCCGGTGAGGGCGAACGCCTCGGGCGCCTCTCCACCCTCTTCGCCGTGTGCGAGCCCTATTACGCTGTCGATATCGAAGCGGGGCGGCGCCTCGCGGACGCCTTTGAACGCCGCTCTGCTGCTGCGGGCTGGACCGCCGTCCAGCGTAGCAGCGCCTACGACCGGGGCCGCGATCTCGAGCGCGCCGAGGTTGGCATTGTGATGGACGCGACCGGCGTGACTCGCGCACAAGCCCGCAGCCACCTGCGCCAGATGTACCCGCGCCTGAAGCGTCGCTGTCAGGACTTGGCGAGAGAGGTCCCCGGTGCCGTTGCCGACGTGGAGGCGGGCGACCTGCGGCTGGACGCTGCGGCTCGACCTTACGGCGCCCCGGGTGCTGAGCGGGCTCAGGGCGCTCCGACCGCCCAGGTTGCCCATCCCGCCACGCCGCAGCAATTCGCGGGGCGGCAATCCGCCTACGTGCAAGGAACGCTGAACGTTGCCACCGGCGAGCGAGCGACCCTGCGCCTGAACGCGGACGGTAGCTACGACCTGGTCGACGTCGACCGGATCCAGGTTCGTGACGTTCTGCCCCCGGCGGAGGGGTCACGCGATCAACTGAACAGGGCGGCAGCCGGGACGATAAGGTTCGGCCTGCACGCCCGCCAGGACGTCGGCTCAATCCTCAAGGTGGAAAACGGCCAGGGTCAAGGGCTGAAGTATTTCGGGCTGATCGTGCGTTACGTCGGCGGCCAGGCGCGCGGTCCTGTCGCAACGTCCGTCTGTACAGTGCCGCCGGGAATGGCGACTTTTGAGCACTGGCCCGAGCCTGTGATCCAGGTCGTGATCGGCGGCCTGCAGCGATCAGACGACGCCGTGCCGACTTGCCCGCCTCACGTCGAGGATTGACGGGTGGCGATGCAGGAGCGGCTCTGAACGGCAGAGTAGGGGCGAATGTCACGCTCTGTCGCAGAACACAGGAATGACCGCTCTTCGCACCGTCCAGAGCTCGGCACGCCCGCTTTCGGGTCAGACGGCCCCTGTCGGGTTTCGGGGCATAGGTTAAGGGCGGCTCTCGACCCGGAGCGGACGCTGGATGCTAAGTCGAAGGCTGATTTTGCGCCTGGTCGAAACGCGTGGTCACCAGCGTCTGAACCCCTGGACTAG
>NZ_JBDNHO010000063.1:0-10847 GCF_041688735.1 Brevundimonas sp. | reverse complement strand
CGGTGCCTGGCCCGACGGTGATCGCACCACCATCCACATCCGGAGCACGGGCTCTACCAGCCGATGCCCAGGGTGAGGGCGACCTGCGCGCCTGGATCGAGCGTGGTCGCGCCAGCCTGGTGGCATCCTTCGCCAACGGCGTTGACCGCGATATCAAAGCCGTCCGCGCGGAGATCACCTCGGGGTGGTCCAACGGCCAGACCGAGGATCAGATCACCAAGCTCAAGCTCGCCAAACGCCACATGTACGGCCGCAGAAAGCTCGATCTCCTACAGGCAAGACTGATCGGGTCGACACCATGACCCCGTCACCAAAACTGCGGCAGAGCCCTTTTTGGACGCCGATTCACAGACTGGTCTCCGGAAATCACGGCGCAAGCCGCTTCCGGCCAAGATATTCCGTGAAGCCGATTTCGTTCAAGTGACATCGATTTCCGGCCAGCCTGATCTGGCACGCGGGGAGGCTCTACGTCCCGTTCATACTGAGCGTCCGCGACGTCGAGGAGATGATGGCGGCGATTTGTCAGGACCGGTCGAACCGTCAGAACCGCAGGCCGAAAGCCACGCCTCCCAGCGCGTAACAGAAAGCCGTGATCAGCAGGATGCCGACAAGGTTCAGCACCAGCCCTCCCCGCGCCATCTGGGCTATAGTTACGGCCCCGGAGCTGAAGACAATGGCATTGGGCGGCGTGCCGACGGGCAGCATGAATGCGCAGGTCGCAGCGAGGGCGGCCGGGATCAAAAGCGTCATCGGATCGGCCCCGATGCCCACCGCCACCCCGCCGAGAACGGGTATGAAGGTGGCGGCGGTCGCGGTGTTGCTGGTGACTTCGGTCAGAAGCATCACGATCGTCACCACTGCGGCGACCAGCAGCACGATGGGCAGGGCGCCGAGTCCGGTGACCTGTTGTCCCAGCCAGGCGTCCAGGCCGGTGCCGGCCACTGCGCCGGCCAGGCTGAGCCCTCCGCCGAACAGCAGCAACACCCCCCAAGGCAGTCCGTCCTCGGCGTCCTTCCAGTTCAGCACCATTTCGCGGCCGCCGCGTCCGGGCAGGAGGAACAGGGCAGCACCGGCGGCGATGGCGATGGCGGCGTCATCCAGCTCACCCAGCAAGCCCAGGCTTCCGCCCAGACCCGGGATGCTGTCGAGCACACCGGGCACGATCCAGAGGAAAGCCGCCGAACCGAACACGGCGAGGACCATTTTCTCACCCTGGCTCATGCGACCCAGTTTGCTGATCTCGCCTTCGATCATCTGCTGGCCACCCGGAATTTCGTCCAGCTTGAAGCGATAGAGAACCCGGGTCATCAGCAGCCAGCCGAGCAGGATGAAAGTCAGGCCGAGCGGGGTGCCGACGATCATCCATTCGAGAAAGCCGATGGTGCGGCCGAGCTCCTCGGCGGCATAGCCCGCGACGATGGCGTTCGGAGGCGAGCCGAGCAGAGTGCCGAGGCCGCCCATCGTTGCCGCCCAGGCGATACTGAGCGTGAGGCATATCCCGAACCGGCGGAGGTTGTCATCCCGCATGACATCACTCCCCCCTGGGCCTTGACCCTGGGCCGTGGACGTCTCCGCCGTCGCCGCAGCGAAGCGGTCCGAGACGAGCGCCAGCACCGAAAGCCCGATCGGCAACATCATTAGGGTCGTCGCCGTGTTCGACACCCACATGGACAGGAAGCCGGTGGCCAGCATCAGACCCAGCACGATTCGGGTCGGCTTGTAGCCGACGCGGGCGATGGTCAGCAGCGCCACCCGCCGATGCAGGTTCCACTTCTCCATCGCAATCGCGATCAGGAAGCCGCCGAGGAACAGGAAGATCACCGGGTTGGCATAGGGGGAGGTGGTTTCACCGATGGAGCGTTCCGTCAGCAATGGAAACAGTATGATGGGCAGCAGGGAGGTCATGGCCAACGGGATCGCCTCCGTGATCCACCAGAACGCCATGAGGGTGGCGACCGCGGCGACGATACGGGCGTCCATGCTCAGGCCCTGAGACCCTCCCAGCAGAGACCAAACCGCCAATGCGGCGGCTATCCCGGCCAATCTGAGTGCCCAGACCAGCGCGGGCGGCCGCCCACCCGAGTAAGACCCGTCGGTCTGGGGCTCGAACTCGCCCTGCTGCCGAACCGGTTCTTTCATGCGTCCTGCCCCATAGGTGAATACTTTCCGGGCAGGCCCGTCAGCCTGAGAAACGGAATTGCCTGCAACCCGGCCTCCAGAGGGAGGGAGCAACCGGCCTTCGAGCCGATGGTGCCGGTTCGCGCGATGGCGTCCCGGCAGAAACAAAAAGCGTCAGGCCTCATTCCCGGGACATTGCGGGCCGGAACGCCGGGTCGATCCGGCAGGGTTCTGCATAGCGTTCGACAAAAGTTTCACAGAGGGCAGCAACATCCGCTGCATCGGGCCGTTCGCCGGTCTCCAGCCATCGTGAAACGGCCGCCAGAACGGCCGCATACTGGGGCGCGCTCAGGCGACTGTGGAGAGATTCCGTCGTGAATACCTGGCTGAGCAGGTCCGATCGCCCGGCTGCAGCGACCCTCGCGGCATAGTGGGCCTCTTGCTCGACGAATGCGGTGGGATCATAGCGGGCATGCAGCGTCAGGGTCGGCAGCACGATCTGTCCCGTCAGATCGCTGTCGTAGGCGAGGGCCGCTACAGCGGCCGGGTCGGCCTCGAACCGCTCCACCCCCTCGTTGAGCGCGACATCGTCATCCGATCCCCGGTAGGTCCGGCCGATGTTGGAGAAGGGATTGCGCCCCCCCAGCCGTTTCCAGACCAGGTCCTGAAACAGGGTGGTGCCCCAAGCCAAATGTGCCACCAGCTGGTCCGCCTCAACGCCGGTCACCGACAGGATGTTGCGAAGCGCCGCCGACTGGGCCGGAGACCGGGCCTCTGGCTCGAGGTCCAGCCCCGTGCAGGCCTCGACGCGGGCCGCGATCCCCGCCCGCGGCATGGCGGAGCCGGGCGGCAGACCCTGCCAGACCGGATACTGCACCTCGTCGGGACGGGGATGGTTTCCGCAGTAGAACTGGTAGACCGCCCTGAGGTCCGCGCGAAAGCCATAGGCACCGGTTCCTCCCGCAAGGACGCCGCTGGTCAGGATCACGCCATCATAGTTGCGCGCGCCGTCGGCGGACACGGCATAGAGTTCCGCCGCCTTGGCCGCGACATTCGCACCCCACGACTGGCCATGCAGCAGGGTTCGCCCGGGTCGGCCAAAGGCGTCCCACACAATCTGGCGCAGGTCATCGGTATCTTTCGCCGCCATCCGCACACCAAAGCCGCCGCGCCGATAGGTCGACCCGGCCCAGGCGTAGCCCTCGCGGACCATCATCGAGAACCGGTCCAGATCCTCGACCGAATTGTTGCGCAAGGGCTCGCCGGTGCGCGGTCCCCCGTGGGCGTGCACGATCAACGTCCCGTTCCAGTCGGCGGGATAGGCCACCCAGTACCACGCTCCGTCGGTGGAACGGCCTGCATAGCAGGTCGTGCCTGACGGCAGGCTTTCGGGACAGTCCGCCAGCTCGGGCGCGATCGCTTGGGCCGAGGCGGGTGCATCCGCGCCCGCACCGATCCAGATCATTGTCGCTACGGCCAGAGCCGACAGATCACGCATGGCCCCTATCCCTCCGAATGCCTCAGAACTCCTTGGCCAGACTGACGTACCAGTAGCGACCATAGGGGCGGTAGAGTGAGCCGAGATAGCCGGCCGAAGAGAGCGGCGGTGCCTCATTGGTGATGTTGCGGGCCCCGATCCGGACACGCGAGTCCGAAGCGAGGCCGGCACCGTCTTCCCATTCGTACTGAACATAGAGATTGCCGGTGATCTGGCTCGCGACTTCCCAAGGGGCCCCAGTCGCTGACAGCAGGTCGGTATCGTCCACGGCACTGATGTACTGGGTGAAGGCCCCCGCCTGCCACGGCCCCTGGGACCAGGTCAGCGACCCCGAGACCTTCCATTCCGGTCGCCCGTTCTGTGCAAGCAGGTCGCTTGTCTCGGGCAGGGGCGTGGCGGCGTTGATCGTTCCGGCATTCCGGGCGGCATAGAGGGCGTTGATCGCTGGCCCTCCCTCGCGCCCGAAGGCGATCAGCTTGGCCGCGTTCAGGTTCAGCCGGAAGTTGCCGATGGGCGTGTCGCGCAGACGCCAGATCAGGCCCAGGTCCATCCCCTCGACGTCCTGGGGCAACAGGTTGACGAACCGGTCGCTGATGGAGGTGATGACCCCGACCGGCGTGATTCCGGTGCCGGCGAACAGGGCGATGTCGTCGGCATTGGCGGCTGCGCGTGTCACCAGTGGGTTGAAGCGTCCCTGAACGCGGTCCAGATAGTCCTGGACGACGGCGTTGCGGCCGCCGAACAGGCCGACGATCTTTTCCTGCTTGATGCGCCAGCGGTCGACGGTGAAGGTGAAATCGCCCCAGGCTTGCGGCAGGAATTGCGGCTGGAAGACCACGCCATAGGAGGAGTTGGTGCTCTCTTCCGGCTCCAGATCCGGATTGCCGGAGACCAGCAGCGAGGCCCCGATCGAGCGCGAGCAGGCCCCGAAGGTGGCAATCCGCCCGGCCCGCAGATCAGCCTCGCAGCGGATGAAGTCCTGATTGGTCGACAGGCGTCCGTAGGTGGCAGTGTTGACCTGTTCCAGATTCGGCGCGCGGAAGCCTTCCGAATAGGACCCCCTCAGACGCAGGCCGTCGAAGATGTCCCAAGAGGCGGCGATCTTGGGCTTGGCCACGTCGCCGAAGTCCGAATAGTGCTCGGCCCGACCGGCGATCTGCAGGTTGAGCGCCCGCACCAGCGGGATGTTCATCTCGGGCGACACGACCGGTACGGCGAACTCGATATAGGCCGAGGTGACCGTGCGCTCGCCCGAGGTGTCGGGGTTCTGGCTGACGGCGATGACGTTCGACAGCTGGACCCTGCCGGTCACCGAGTCAGTGAACGGGTTGGACCCGTCGAGGTTGGCGTCACGGTCGTCGCGCTGGGTCTCCCTGCGCGCTTCGAAGCCGAAGGCCACACCGACGTTACCGGCGGGCAGACTGAAGAGGTCTGGACGTGACACCTTGAAATCATACTGGGTCAGGGTTGTGCGCGATTCCCGCTTCAGCCGGAACGTGATCGCGTCCAGCGCGACCTGTGAACTGGGCGTGCAGTCGCCGAAGCTGGTCTGGGCCACACAGCCGCCGTTGAAGGGGTTATAGGCATCGGGCGTCGACAGGGCGAGCGAAGCCTGCAGCGCCGTGGTGTTGACCGCATCCGACTCATCGGTGGCCTCGGCCTCCGAATAGAGCAGCGCGGTTTCCCAGTCGAAGCCGCGCCATTCGCCGCGCAGCCCGCCCAGCGCCCGCGCCTGGTAGTTGCTGACGTCCACGCCCTGATAGCCGGCATCGACGAAACGGTACTGGTTCAGGGTGATGGCCAGGCCCGAGACCGGAACATTGGTGAGGCCCGAAATCCGGTTTGGGTTTGCGCGGCCGTCTGCGAAGGTCACGGGGCCGAACGGGTTCCAGTAGTTCTGGGCCGGAATCGTCAGGGTGTTGAGGTTGATCACCGGCGGCTGGATGCGCTGGGTGTCGGCTTGATACCAGCCCAGCTCGCCGAAGGCGGTGATGTCGTCGGTCAGTTCATAGCGGCCGCTCATGAACAGGTTGAGCCGCTGGGTGTCCGGAAGGATTGTGGTCCCCGGTGCAGTGTCGAACCGGAGATCGCGCTGCACGCCGTTGAAGTTGAGCGCGCCAGAGCCGAGGCAAATGTCACCGTTCGGCACGAGGCATCCGGTCAGGGCTGTGGGCTGAATGCGGAAGGCTCCCGCCGCCGACGTCAGGGCCGTCGTCCCGCGACGGATCGCCGTGGTCGCACCGACCACTGCCAGGTTCGCCCAGGGACCGCGCGTGTTGCGGGAGTCGGGCGTCAGGCTGGAGGCGTAGTCCGGTTCGTTCGCGAACAACGGCCGCAGATTGTCTGTCGCCGTGAAGTCCTGATCCTTGGCCCGCAAGGCGTCTCGGTCCGTATAGTCGATGAACAGCGAGATATTGCCGCGCTCGAAGTCCCTGCCGGCGAAGACGCCGATATTGAACTCGCGCAGATGGGTGCCCTCGGCACCGCCATACTGCGTGTTCATTTTCAGGCCGTCGAAGTCGTCTTGAAGCACGGTGTTGACCACGCCCGCCACCGCGTCAGCGCCGTAGATGGCCGCTGCGCCGTCCAGCAGGATCTCCAGCCGCTCCAGTCCCGAGACCGGTATGGCGTTGGAGTTGTAGCTCAGCACCGGAACCGTGCCGGTGTCCGACGTGCCTTGGCTGGTCGGATGCTGGACGATTCGGCGACCGTTCAGCAGCACCAGGGTGTTGCCGACGCCGAGCGAGCGCAGGTTGACCGAATTGACGTCGCCACGGGCGGCATTCGAGGTCTGCGCGTTGTTGGCTGGGCTGAATAGCACGTCGCCCATCTGCGGGATCGAACGCATCAGGTCGTCGCCGTTAACCGCGCCCGTCGCCAGGATCTGTTCCTCGCTCAGCACCGTCACCGGCAGGGCGGCGGTGACATCCACGCCCCGGATCTGGGAGCCGACAACGACGATGTCGTCGACGGCGACGGTTTGACCCTGCGCCTCGGCCTGTTCGGCGATTGACCGGGCCGCCTGCGACGGTTGCGTCTGGGCCAGTGCGGCCGGGGCCAGGCTCAGCAGGGCGGCTGCGGCGGTGGTCGCCAGCATCGCGGTTTTGATCGTATTCATCTCATCCTCCCAAAGTCTTTTTTGTTTCAAGGCACGAGAAGCTCCGCACACCGGAAAGAATTGACCGATCAACCCATCTGGCAGGATCACGGTCAGAATCTGGACATCCAGAGGCCGGCACGACGCGCGAAACCCCGGAGGGGCGAGTCCTGGATCACGTGAGAGAAACACCCGGCCTCCTGATGCGACCGTGGTCGCCGTTTCCCGTCACGGTCTGGCACCGTGTCCTCAGGTGGCAGTCTGGCCCCTTTTCGGGGGCGCGCAAGGCGAATGCCGGCATATCCTAAGTGTATGAAAAATAATACTAACTCTCGTGTAGCCGTCGTTATCCGTGCGATTTGTCGCTCATGCTGTGGCGCGGTTGTGCGGAAAACCGCATAGTCTGCTCATGAGATGGCCAAGTCTGTTACCCCTGCGAAGTGCGAGTCTCGACCGTCCTTCACGTGTCTGGGCCTGGATGGTCCTTGCATGGCTGGTTGGGGCGAGTTTGGCGATGGCCACGGCGGGCGAGATCGCCAGGCGCAGCGCCGAAGCGGGTCTCGTGAGACTGGCGGAGGCCGGGGCTGCTCTCCATGCCGCCGTTCTGCGCAGCGAACTTGAAAAATACCGGTTGCTTCCGCTTGTCCTGTCGCAGGACCCTGCCGTCATCGCGATGCTGGCCAGCTCCGATGGCCGGGAAGCGGATTCCGTCAGTTCGAAACTGGAGACCCTCGCGGACCAGACCCGGGCTGCAGCCATCTATGTGCTGGACAATGAAGGCGTCGCGCGCGCCGCGAGCAACTGGCGCCAGTCGACCAGCTTCGTTGGATCGGACTACGGTTTTCGGCCGTATTTCAGCGATGCGATAGTCGACGGCTCGGCCGAGTTCTTCGCCCTTGGCACTGTCAGCGGTCGCCCGGGACTGTATCTGGCGCGACGGATCGGGCCGGCGTCCGGGGCGCTCGGGGTTGTGGTCGTGAAGGTCGAATTCGACGCGCTTGAGGCGGAATGGCGCGCGTTGGGCGAACCCGCGTTTGTGACCGACGCGCGTGGCGTGGTGCTCGTTACCAGCAACCGTGACTGGCGCTTTCGCCGTAGCCGCCCCCTGACTGAGGCCGAACGACAGGCCATTCTGGCCGACCAGACCTTGGGCGGACAGGCTCTTGCGCCGCTTCCCTTCGCGACGCCGCCCCTTGATGGCAGCGCCATCGTTCGCACCGCTGTCGATGGCCCTCCGGCCGACTGGATGGCCGTCCAGACGCCAACCGACACGCCGGGCTGGACCTTGCATCTGCTAAGCCCGGTCGGTGGTGCCGTTGTTACCAATGTCGCGAGCGCGCGAGCGGTCGCGGGCCTTCTGGCGACCCTCCTCGCTGTCGGGGCCGGTGTCCTGTTGCGACGCCGTCAACAGGCGATCGCCCGGGCTCTGGCCGAGGAGGCTGCGCGCGCCGACCTCGAGCGGCGCATCGATGAGCGCACTGCCGAACTGCGCTCCGCGAACTCACGACTGAGCCAGGAGATCGACGAACGTCAGCGGGCAGAGGCCAGCCGCGAAGCACTGAGGCAGGAATTGGTTCAGGCCAACAAGCTGGCCACGCTGGGCCAGATCGCCGCCGGCGTCGCCCATGAGATCAACCAGCCGGTCGCAGCGATCCGCACCCACGCCGAGACTGCCGTCGCCTACTCCGACCGGGGCGACGTCGCGGGCGTGCGGCGCAATCTTGGACGGGTGGCCGAGCTGACGGTTCGCATCGGAGCCATTACCGACGAACTCCGGACCTTTTCGCGCAAGTCCAGTCGAGGTGTCTCGCCGGTCAATCCGTGCGAAGCGATCGACGGTGCGGTGCTGCTGATGAGCGGTGGTTTGCGCGCCGCCAACGTCGATCTCGTCCGGACAGGGCTGCGCGACGTCCGGGCGATGGCGGATCTCATTCGCCTCGAACAGGTGATCGTCAATCTGGTCCAGAATGCTTTCGAGGCCATGGCTGAACACGCCGTGGACAATCCGCAGGTCGTGATCGATATCG
This sequence comes from Brevundimonas sp., assembly GCF_041688735.1. Lineage (GTDB taxonomy): Bacteria > Pseudomonadota > Alphaproteobacteria > Caulobacterales > Caulobacteraceae > Brevundimonas. Next base: position 2,107 of record NZ_JBDNHO010000063.1, on the reverse strand, counting down.
CCCGACGCGGTCGAAGGATCGAGATTTCGATCAGCGACAATGGCCCCGGTGTTGATCCCGCCATCTCGGGCGCGCTGTTCACGCCGTTCGTGACCACCAAGACCAGGGGGCTCGGTCTGGGACTGGTGATCTGTCGCGACATCATCGCGGGCTTCGGAGGTGAGCTGAACCTTCGTCCCCGGGAAGTCGGAGCGGACTTCGTCATTTCCCTGAAGGTCGCCTGATGGAATTTTCCCGTCCCCGGGCTGTCGTCCTCGTCGACGACGACGACGACTTTCGCGCCGCCCTTGAGGAACGCCTGAAGCTGGAGGACTATGCGGTCCACGCCTACGCCTCGGCCGAGATTGCGCTCAGGCAACTCACTCCCGACTTTCCGGGGGTGGTCGTCAGCGACCTGCGGATGCCGGGCCTCGATGGCAGGGGCTTCCTGACCCGGCTACAGGCGCTTGACGAGGGCCTGCCGGTTGTCATGATCACCGGCCACGGCGACATCGCCGAAGCCGTCGATGCCCTTGCACTGGGAGCCTACGACTTCGTCGCCAAGCCATTTGCGTTCGACCGGCTCGCAGCCAGTCTGAACCGGGCGCTTGAGAAGCGGGGTCTCGTGCTGGACAATCGCGCCCTCGCCGCCGCCATGTCGCACGCGGATCCGTCGCCGGGCCTGCTGGGCTCAAGCCCGTCGATCGTCCGCCTTCGAGTCATCATTGAGCAGATCGCCGACGCGGGAATGGATGTCCTGATTGAGGGAGAGACGGGCGTCGGCAAGGAGATTGTCGCCCGCGCCCTGCACAATAGCGGCCGTCGACGTGTGCACGCCTTCGTGGCCGTCAACTGCGGCGCACTTCCCGAGGGACTGATCGAAAGCGAGCTGTTCGGTCATGAGCCGGGCGCGTTTCCCGGAGCGCTGCGGCGACGGGTTGGCCTTGTCGAACAAAGCCACCGGGGCACACTGTTTCTCGACGAAATCGAAAGCATGCCAGAACGGGCCCAGATCAAACTGCTTCGCGTCGTCGAACAGCGCGAGGTCCAGCCGCTCGGGGCCGAACGCCCTCGCGCGCTCGATCTGCGCATCCTCGCGTCCTCCAAGATCGACCTCGAGGCGGCAGTCGCGCGCGGAGCCTTTCGCGCCGACCTCTTTTATCGCCTCAATGTCCTGAAGCTCCTGGTCCCGCCCCTGCGGGAGCGGCGCGAAGACATACCGCTGCTGTTCTCCCATTTCCTCGTCCGCGCCGCCGGCGAACGGGATCAGACACCGCCCGCCATGACGCCTCGTGTTCGCCGCATGCTGATGGAGCACGATTGGGCCGGAAACGTCAGGGAACTGGCGCATTTTGCCGAACGGGTCTTTCTCGGTATGGAAGGAGGCACGCGCGATGCGGTGCCCCGTGACGACGACAGCCTCGCCGACCGCATGGATCGGTTCGAAAGGGCAGTGATCGAAGACGCGCTGCGCCACCATCTCGGCGACGTGGCCGCAATCACAACCGCCCTGCGCATTCCGCGCAAAACCCTCTACGATAAGTTCCGGCGCCATGGACTTCGCCCCGCCGAATTCCGGCGCTGATCGTAGCCCTGCATCGGACCCGGGGGAGTGAGCCGCATCCGAACGCGCGGTGAGCTTTTGTTGAATGGGCTTAGGCGCAAACGGGCAGGGGGATTGACCGAGTCTGACTCAAAGCGCCGGGTGTGGATCGGCGTCCAAAGCGTGACCCTGCCAGCTTTGGACGCCGATCCAACTTGATTTTCGAGCGCGAATTATCGTATAATCGGCACCGCTTGGGGAACCACCCGAGACGGTCTTTCTTCAATCTAGACAGTAGCTTACCGGCATGATGACGGGGGTCCCGTCTTGGACGCTGATTCACACCTCTGGGACCGCATCGGCGATATCCTCAAGGCCTTCACACCCCAGGAATGCGCCAACTACTTCCGGCATGATGGCTATGCGTCAAGTTGAGGGGCGAACGCTCTAGAGCAGCCGCCCGCTGAGTTGAATCGAATGTGATCGAGCGGGGGATTCCCATCGGGTCCGAACCGTGAGTCCATGGGTCTTCTGATTGGGAGGCTATTATGGGCAAGGCGCGTTCGGACGATCTTCGGGAGCGTG
>NZ_JBDNHO010000062.1:0-1940 GCF_041688735.1 Brevundimonas sp. | reverse complement strand
CCACAGAGTTCAGACACCTGGGTTCCGGGTTCCGCTGCGCGTCCCCGGAATGACGGGGTTTGGTGAACGTCCGCGGCTCTGCTGAATGTCGGTTGAGCCTATCCCGCGCGCAGTTCCTGTTTGACGCGCTCGGCCAGGGTCTTGATGTCCAGCGGCTTGGGCAGGAAGGAGACACCGACCTCGTCCTGCAACAGGTCCGAAAAGTCGCTCTCGGCATAGCCGGAAATGAACAGGACCGGCGCGTCGCCGAGGAAGGGTCGGGCCTTCTTGAGCAGGGCGGGACCGTCGAGGCCGGGCATGATCACATCCGAGATCATCATGTCGATGGTCCCGGCATGCTCCTCGGCGAGGGCCAGGGCTTCCTCGCCGTCGGCCGCCTCAATCACGTCATAGCCGCGCTGGCGCAGAAGGCGGGCGGCGATCCCGCGCACGGCGGCCTCGTCCTCGACGAACAGGATACGGCCGGCCCCCGACAGGTCGCGCGGGGCCTTGGCGACCTTCTCGACCACCGGCGTCTGGGCCAGTTCGGCCTCGTCGGCCTCGGGCAGGAAGATGCGGAAGGCGGCACCGGCCCCCTCCACGTTCGACACATTGATGTGCCCGCCCGCCTGTTCGACGATGCCATAGACGGTGGCCAGGCCCATGCCCGTACCCTCGTTGACGGCCTTGGTGGTGAAGAAGGGCTCGAAGATCTTGTCGAGGATGTCCGGCGCCACCCCCGGGCCGGTGTCGCACACCTCGATCAGGGCGACGACGTCGGTGGTCGGCGCGGCCCAGCCCATCCGCCGCGCCTCGTCGGCGGTCAGGCGGCGGGTCTTGATAGTGACCACGCCGGCACCCGGCTCGACCACGCCGCGCATGGCGTCGCGGGCGTTGACGGCCAGGTTCATCACCGCCGTCTCCAGTTGGCTCTTGTCGGCCAGGACCACCGGCAGGTCGCGGCCGTAGTCGGTCTCCAGCCGGACGTCCTCGCGCAGCAGGCGGCGCAACAGGACAGCGAACTCGCCGACCAGCTCGCCGAGATCGAGCCGCTCGCGCCGCACCGTGGACTTGCGCGAGAAGGCCAGCAGCTTGCGCACCAGGTCGGCGGCACGGATGGCGGTCTGGCGGATTTCGTTGAGCCCTTCATACGAGGGATCGCCGACCGGGTGACGCTCCAGCAGGCCGGACAGCTGAAGCTGAATGGCGGTGAGCAGGTTGTTGAAATCGTGGGCCACCCCGCCGGCCAGCTGGCCCACGGCCTGCATCTTCTGGGCCTGCGACAGCTGCAGCTCCATCGACTTCTGGGCCGAGACATCGAACAGCCAGACGCGGCGCGCCTCGCCCTCGGGCGCGACATAGAGGTGCAGCATCCGGTCGGGGTGGGCGCGGGCGACCAGTTCAATGGGTCCCGACGACCCGCCCTCCAGCCGCGCGCGGGCCTCGGCCACGCCGGCGGGATCGAAAAGATGACCGAAGGCGGCGTCGCGGGCCGCGGCGGGTCCGGTCAGGACGGCCAGGGCGGCGTTGGCCTCTTCCACCTTGCCGGAGAACAGGTCGTCGGCCTTGATCACGGCTGAGCCGAACGGCGCACCTGCGGCCATCGCCCGGCTCTCGGCGGCATTGGAGGCGCCGACGGCGCGGGCCGGAACGCCGCCGGACACCGGCAGGACGGCTTCCGGCGCGACGCGGACAAGGAAACGGCCCTCCCCTGCCTGGCCGATCAGCACTTCCTGCTCGCGCTCGCCGATGACGACGATGGCGCGGCCCTGCTCGCCCGCCCGGGCCTGGGCGAAGGCCATGTAGAGGGCGGAGGCGGACTTGCCCCGCCTGGCATGAACATGGGGCAGGGCGGTGGTCGCGCCGTTGGCCTCGGCCCAGGCGGCGTTGAAGGCCAGCACCTGGCCTGTCGACCAGACCAGGGCGGCGGGCTCGGCCATGGCGTCCAGCAGGTCGACCGT
>NZ_JBDNHO010000061.1:0-17705 GCF_041688735.1 Brevundimonas sp. | reverse complement strand
CTCTAAGGCTTAGCGGGCGGCCTGGAACTTTTCGACCGAGGCGGTGACGCGCTCGTTGATCGGCTGGAAACTGTCCTTGACCGAGGCGGTCAGGACGTCCGTGGCGCGGGTGACTTCAGCCAGATAGGCTTCGGTCGCCGACTTGGCCCAGGTCGTCTGCAGTTCGAGCAGCTCCTGGATCGAACGGGCCTGCGACATCGACTTGGCGGCGGCGACGCCGTCTTCCCAGGACTTCTTGGTGAAGGCGGCCGAATGGGCCGACAGGGTCTCGACGCCCTTCTGGGCGGCGGTGGCCGAGGCGACCAGCGCTTCGAGGTTCTGCTTGCCCTGGACGTTCAGCTCGGACAACGAGGCGGCCGACTTGTCGGCGACTTCGCGGAACGCCTTGGCACCGGCGGCCTGGACCTTGTCGGCTTGGGCCTTGGCGGTGTTGGCGGCGGTTTCGACGGTCTTCTTGACGGTCTCGGCGGTCGTGTCGGTCATGGTGATCTCCTGAATTCTGATCGCGGCCTGGCGGACGGCCTGTAATATCTCGCGCGGGGAACCAGTCCACCGCGACAGCCCCTCATATGGTGCAAGTGCGAAGCCAAGTCAAGAGTTTTTGTGCACTGCACAATATCGTCGTGAAAACCGGGCAGAGACGACCCCATCGGGAGAACAGGCTTCACAAAACCGTTGATGGCTTGTTTACCCTCACGAAACACTGTGGCCGCATGTTAGCCTTTCGTCAGCGTCGCGTGGTCTGGCCGCCGTCGCGCTTTAAGATATGAGGCCTGGGCTTGCCTGTAGTCGCTCTGATCCGCCGTGGGTTCCTGTCGTTGGTGCTAGTCGCCGCGCTCGCCCTCGCGCCGAGCACAGCGCCCCTCGTCGCGCAATCCTCCGACAACGCCAAATACGCCGCCATCGTCATCGACGCCGAGTCGGGCGAAGTCCTGTTCGCGCGGCACGCAGACAGTCGGCGCTATCCGGCCTCGATCACCAAAGTGATGACGCTGTACATGAGCTTTGAGGCCCTGTCGGAAGGCAAGGTCGCGCTGGAAGACGTCCTGACCGTTTCAACGCGCGCCGCCAGCCAGCCGCCGTCCAAGCTGGGCCTCGCGGCCGGCCAGACCATCAGCCTTGACGACGCCATGCGCGCCACCGCGGTGCGCAGCGCCAACGACATGGCCGTGGCCTTGGCCGAACACATCGGCGGCTCCGAAGCCCGTTTCACGGCCCAGATGACGCTGAAGGCGCGGGAGCTGGGCATGACCCAGACGCGCTACGTCAACGCCAGCGGCCTGCCCGACGCGCGGCAACTGACCTCGGCGCGCGACCTGGCTATTCTGGCTCGCGCGATCATGCGGGATTACCCGCAGTACTATCGCTATTTCGGCCTTCACGACTGGGTCTATCAGGGTCGCGACTACCGCAACACCAACGGCCTGCTGCATCAGGGCAACGGCTACGACGGCATGAAGACGGGCTATACCAACGCCTCGGGCTTCAATCTGGCGGCCTCGTCGGTGCGGAATGGCAGGCGGCTGATCACGGTGGTTCTGGGTGGGCGGTCGAGCGCCAGCCGCAACGCCCACGTCGCCGCCCTGATGAACACCGGCTTCGAGGTCGAACAGGCGCGCGCCCGCGGCCAGACCATCCAGGTCGCCCAGACCTTCTTCGAACAACGCGGCTTCGGTATCGGTCCTGAAAGTTTGGGCGGAATGCAGTACGCCTCGGCCGACACGGGAGATGATGACGACTCCGGCGCCGTGTCCTACGTCGCGGTCGTCGCCGCCCCACTACAGCCTCGGCCCCTTCGCGTGATCCCGGCTCCCTCCGAGTCCCGTCCGCCCGTCCTGCGGGCCGAGACCCGGCCGGCAGACGTGACCGCCATCCTGAATGGTGGAACCGCTCCGGTCCGCGCGTCCGCGCCCCCGACCACGCGGACCACGTCGCGCAGGCCCGCATCATCGCCCGCCGGACTCTGGTCCGTCCAGGTCGGTGCCTTCCGCGACGAGACGGTCGCCCGCAACTGGCTGACCGAGGTCAACCGCCGCTTCCGCGCCCAGTTCACCGCCGCTGAACGCACGGTCCAGAACAGCGAGGGCTGGTACCGTTCGCGCTTCACCGGCATGAGCGAGCAAATGGCCCAAGCGGCTTGCGCGGCCCTGTCGGATCGTCGCGTGACCTGTATGGTGATCCGGCCGCAGGCCTGAGCCGCTTCGGCCTTGGCGCAAACCCTGGAACAGGCCTGGTCTGCCTTCGCGGGTCGGGGAGTCTGCTGGCCCCGGGTGCAGTCGGCTGGCTTGCGTGCAGTCCGGGATGGTTACCAATCGGACAGGTTGCGGTCGCGGCTTGAACACAATGCCCGTCAACGTTCGCCACTGTTAAAGAGGCGAGAACCGAGACGAATGACTGCAACAAACCGACGCCGACGTTTGCTTGGCGCGTCGATTCTCGCCCTGTCCATGTCGGTCCACGGCGCGGCGGCGGCCCAGGCGCCCGCGCCAGCCGCGGTCGACGCCAACGTCACCCCCTATCTGCCCGCCTTTTTCGCCGAGTACCGGCCGGTGACGGCGCTGGACATGATCGGCCGCATCCCGGGATTCCAGTTCGACGGCGGCTCGTCGGCGCGAGGGCTTGCCGGAACCGCCGGCAATGTTCTGATCGATGGCGAAAGGCCCCCGGTGCGCAGCGACAGTCTGCAGTCGGTGCTGTCGCGGATTCCGGCGGCGGGAGTGCTGCGCATCGACGTCGTGCGAAGCGGCGCCGGCGGCATCGATATGCAGGGCAAGCCGGTCGTCGCCAATGTCATCCGCAAACCCGACGCCGGCCTGTCGGGCTCGGTCTCGGGCAGCGCCAACCTATCCACAACGGGCGATTTCAATCCCGGCCTGACGATTCAGGTCCAGCGCCAAAGCAACGGCCGGCTGCTGGACGGCTCGGTGCAGTTGAGCGGCTTTGAGTCCAGTCAGGATCGATTTCGCGAACGCTATGCGCCCGACGGCCGGCTGCTTCTTCTGGGGGTGGCGGACGGCCTCTTCGCCTTACGGTCGGCCAAGGCGACAGGAGTCTATGAGGGCCCGCTGGCAGGTGGACGCCTTCGCGCCAACGGCGTGCTCGAGTTGGAGAACAGGGCCTTTACGAAAGACGAGATCCTGGTGATCCCCGGCGGTCGCGAGGAAACTCTGAGCGACAATGATGAACTCTCGGGCGAAGCCGGCCTCCGGTGGAACCGCAGTCTGCCCATGGGCATGTCGCTGGAGGTAATCGGCTCCCAGCAGATGGAATCAGAAGAGTCGATCGGAAAGTTCGACACACTGAATTTCACCTCCGACACGGTGTCGGACGAGACAACGAGCGAAAGTATCGTGTCCGGAGGGCTCAAGTTCGCGCCCCTCGTCACGCGCTTTGGATCGGTAAGTCTGGAGACGGGGTCGGAAGTGGCCCTGAACTGGGTCGAACGCTCCACCGCCTTCCGTCTCAACGACTCCCCCGTCTTGCTTCCGGGTGATGACGCCCGGGTCGAGGAGTTGAGAACGGAGAGCTTCGCGACCAGCGTCTGGGTGCCCAGGCCCGATCTCAGCATCGAGACCACCCTGCGCTATGAGCGGTCGCGTATCACCGCCACGGGCAGCGCGGGCGCCGGCGAGACCGAGCTCAGCTTCCTGAAACCGCGATTGAATGTGTCGTGGACGCCGCGGCCCGGTCATCAGCTGGTCCTCAAGGTGGAGCGTAATGTCGAGCAGCTGTCCTTCGGCGCCTTTGTCGCCTCGGCGTCGTTCGAGACCGGCATCTTCGGGCGCGGCAACCCCGACATCCGTCCGGCCCAAATCGGGCTGGCCCAGCTTCGGTACGAATACGTGTTCGATCGTCAGGGGTCCTTCGTTGCCGAGCTGACGCATGAAGACATCGAGGATGTGCTGGGCCAGGTGGTGGTGGTCGAAACCCCGCCGGGTGCGACCCAGCCGGTCCGGTTCAACGTCACGCGCAATGTGGGGTCAGCCCGACGCGACACCGCCCGCTTCACCGGTCGGCTTCCGCTGGACCGCTATGGCGTGATCGGCGGCATCCTGTCGGGCTCGGTCAACTGGCGGGTGTCCGAGACCAAGGATCCGGTGACTTTTCTGGATCGCCGCCTGTCGGGTGAGCAGCCCTTTGGCTGGAGCCTCGGCTTCAGTCAGAATCTGGTGGCCCGGCGGATCAGTTGGGGCGTGAACGCCTCCAGCGGCTTCTACAGCCGCAATTTTGCACCCTCGAGCCTGTCGACAAACCGTTCCGATCCCTCTGCGAGCGCAAATATCACTTGGCGACCAGACCCAAACCTGAGTCTCAGCGCCGGCTTCAGCTACTCCAGCAAAAACGAAAGCGAGTTCACACTGTTTGGCGGTCCCAGGAATCTGGCCGGGCCGGTCTATAATGAATTTTCGACAGGCGGCGAGGCCTTGCAGGCGTTCGTGAGCGCGCGCCGGAGTTTCTGACAACTCATCCACCTTGCCGCCTCCTGCCTTTTCCCCTATATGCGCCGCCTTTCCAGGGCTTCGGTCCTGACGCGGAGTTCCAAAGGGTTCGGGAAGTCATCCCGGCCGCCGCTTCAGGATCCATCGTGGGAGAGGACTTACCCGGTCCCCTCGCGCCGACGCCCTACAAGGGAGACTACCGAATGGCTCTTTACGAGCACACGGTCATGTCGCGTCAGGATATCTCCGCGCAACAGGCCGAAGCGCTGAACGACACCATCAAGGGTTTGATCGAAGCCGGCGGCGGCACCGTCGCCAAGATCGAATACTGGGGTCTGCGCAACCTGACCTATCGGGTCAAAAAGAACCGCAAGGCGCACTATTCGCTGCTCGCCGTCGACTGTCCGCCCGCCGCCATGGCGGAAGTGGAACGTCAGCTGTCGATCAACGAGGACGTCCTTCGCTGGTTGACCGTCCGCGTCGAGGAACTCGACCTGGAACTGTCGCCCCTGCTGGCCCGCCGCGAGCGCGAGCGCGAACGTGAACGCGAGCGTACGCCGCGTGACGACGCCGCCGCCGAAGCCACCTTTTAAGGAACCCGGAACATGACCGACACCACCACCGGCTCTGGCGCTCCGTCGCCGGGCGCGCCGGCCGGCTCAGGCGCCGCCGGACGCCGTCCCTTCTACCGTCGCCGCAAGGTTTGCCCGTTCTCGGGTGAGGGCGCGCCGAAGATCGACTACAAGGACGTCAAACTGCTGCAACGCTACATCAGCGAGCGCGGCAAGATCGTCCCGTCGCGCATCACCGCTGTTTCCCAGATCAAGCAACGCGAACTGGCCAAGGCCATCAAGCGCGCGCGTTATCTGGCCCTCCTGCCCTATGTGGTGAAATAAGATGAAGGTCGTTCTGCTTGAGCGCGTCGAGAATCTCGGCGCCATCGGCGATGTCGTGTCCGTCAAGGACGGCTTCGCCCGTAACTTCCTTCTGCCGCGCGACAAGGCCCGTCGGGCCACGTCGGCGAACCTGAAGGCGTTCGAACTCGACCGCGTCGCCATCGAGGCCCGCAACGAGAAGAACAAGACCGACGCCGGCACGATCGGTTCCAAGATCGACGGCCAGACCTATGTCATGATCCGGCAAGCCGGTGAGACGGGTCAGCTCTACGGTTCGGTCGCCGCGCGTGACATCGTCGAGGCCATCGTGGCCGAAGGCGGCAAGGTCGAGCGCAGCCAGATCGCGCTCAACACCCCGATCAAGACGCTGGGCGTTCACGAGATCACCGTTCGTCTTCACGCGGAAGTCTCGGCCACCGTCAAGATCAACATCGCCCGCTCGGCCGACGAAGCCGAACGTCAGGCCAAGGGCGAGGACGTGATCAAGGCCGCCTATGACGAGGACCGCGAAGCGGCCCTGGAACAGGCCAAGGACATGGTCGCCGGCGGTGCCGGCCAGCAGGACGGCCTGGGTTCGGAAGCCTGAACCCAAGCCTTTCGGCCATTGCATTGAAGGGGGCGTGTCCAGCCGGGCGCGCCCCCTTTTTCTCTCCGCGCCCCTATCGTCATTGTGCGACGATAACCATGCTTGACCGGAGCTTTATTGCGATCCAGCATGAATGATCATTTTGCGACGGGGGTCCACCATGCATGCTATTTCCACACGCGTCGTGCTGCTCGCCTTCACGTCAGCCGGGGCCTTGCTGGCCTGCCCGTTGACCGCCTCGGCCCAGACCGGGCCGGGCCAACAGCCTGCCGCGACCGAGATCGACGAGATCATCGTCACGGGCACCCGCGTCGCCGGTCGCACGCGTCTGGACACCATCGCGCCGGTCGATGTGATCTCCAGCGAAACACTGGTGCGTCAGGGATCGACGGAACTGGCCCAAAGTTTGTCCAACCTGGCGCCGTCCATCAGCTTCTCCCGGCCCTCGATCACCGACGGCACCGACACCGTGCGGCCCGCCACCCTGCGCGGCCTGGCGCCTGACCAGACCCTGGTGCTGCTCAACGGGATCCGCCGGCACACCTCCGCCCTGGTCAACGTCAACGGTTCGATCGGCCGGGGTTCAGCCGCAGTGGATCTGAACGCCATCCCCTCGATCGCCATCGACCGCGTGGAAGTGCTGCGCGAGGGGGCCTCGGCCCAATACGGCTCTGACGCCATCGCCGGGGTCATCAACCTTCGCCTGCGCGAGGCCCGTTCGGGCGGCGGCCTGACGACCACTTACGGCCAGCATTTCACCGAGTTCGTCACCGCCCGCATCCCGGAAGGTCGCTCGGAAGAAGACGGCCGGAGCTTCACCGTCGCCGGCTGGCAGGGCCTGCCGCTGGGCGACGAAGGCTTCCTGACCGTCTCGGCCGAATATCGCGATCGCAATCCGACCAGTCGGGGCGACCTCGACCCGCGACTGGCGCCCCGTCCCGCGCGCGTCACCAGCCGCTATGGCGATCCTGAAACCACGGACGCCACGATCTATCTCAACGCCGGAGTGCCGCTGAGCAACGGCTTCGAACTGTACGGCTTCACCGGCTATCAGCGCCGCGAGGCCGAGAGCGCCGCCACGCCGCGGACCTGGAACAATGCCAATAACGACCCACTCGTCTATCCCGACGGCTTCCTGCCCCTTATCGCCCCGACCGTTGACGACTTCACTGCCGCCGCCGGTCTGAGAGGCCAGATTGCCGGCTTCGACATGGACCTGAACCTGGTCTACGGTCGCAACGAGATCGCCTTTCGCGTCGAGGACTCGATCAACGGTTCGCTCGTCCCCGGATCGCCGACCAGTTTCGATGCCGGCGGCGTCGCCTATGACCAGTTCTTACTGGGACTGGATTTCGTGCGGCGCTACGATGTCGGCCTGTTCGAACCGCTGAACGTCGCCTTCGGGGCCGAGGCCCGCCGCGAGAACTACGAGATCTCCGCAGGCGAACTGGCCTCCTACCAGTTCCGGCCGGGCCGCCCCGGGGCCGGGGCAGGTTCGCAGGGCTTCATCGGCTTCCGCCCCTCGAACGAAGTCGATGAGAGCCGCAACTCCTTCGGCCTCTATCTCGACCTCGACGCCCAGGTGACCGAACGGTTCAACGTCAACGGGGCCGTCCGGTTCGAGGACTTCTCCGACTTCGGCAACACCACGACCGGCAAGATCGCCGGGCGCTATGACTTCACCGACAGCTTCGCCCTGCGCGGCGCGGTGTCGACCGGTTTCCGGGCACCGGGGCTACAGCAGTCGTTCTTCACCGCCACGGCGATCAACTTCATCGTCATCGGCGGGGTCAGTACCCCGGTCGAGGTGACCACCTTCCCGGCGACGAATTCAATCGCCCGCAACCTGGGTGCCCGCCCGCTCGAGCCGGAGGAATCGACCAACTACTCCTTCGGCCTGGTCTTTCAGCAAGGGCCGTTCGAGTTGACGGTCGATGCCTACCAGATCGAGATCACCGACCGCATCGTTCTGTCAGAAAACCTGCTGGGAACGCCCACCGGCAGCGCCACGGCCGTGGCCATCTTCAACCTGCTGAACCCGCCGGGATCGGGCGGTTCGGTTGGCGGCGGCCGCTTCTTCATCAACGGCGTGGACACCACGACCGAGGGCGTCGACATCGTGGGCCGCTATCGCCACAACTACAGCGACACCGGCCGGGTGGACTTTACCATCGCGGCCAACCTGAACTCCACTGACGTCACCCGCGTGCCGGCCATTCCGGTCGGCGTGCCGATCCCCAATCCTCCGATCTTGTTCAACCGTATCAATGTGCTGACCTTCGAAGAAGGCACGCCCAAGGAGAAGATCGTCTTCAGCACGGACCTGTCGGACGGCCCGCTGGGCATCACCGCCAAGCTCCTGAGCTTCTCGAATGTGCTGCACCCGTTCAGCAACACCGACCCGAACTTCGACGTAAACACCGGCGACAAGATCCTGCTCGATTTCGAGGGGCGGTATCAGTTCAACGAGCGCGTGCAACTGGCGATCGGCGTCAACAACGCGACCGACGAATATCCCGACCGGACGGCGGCCAACATCAACACCAACGGCGCGCTGGCCTTTTCCAACTATTCGCCGTTCGGCTTCAACGGACGGTTCGTCTATGGGCGGCTCAGTCTCAACTGGTGACATCCGTGGCGGCGCGGGTCTTAATCCGCGCCGCCCGCTTTGTCGTCGGCGCCCATTCATCGCGCGTTCAGCAAAGCTTGCGTCTTATCCGTGCTGTGTCGATGTTCGGCGAAGGGGACAAATGAATGAAACAGCTCGCATCGATACTTTTCGTTCTGGGCGTCCTGCTCGCGCCAAGCCTCGTCATGGCTCAGGCCCCACGCAACCTTGACGGCTTTGTCGTCGAGGCGAACCGCATCCCGCTCAATGCGACAGCGGCGCTCCGCCCCAGCGCACACCGGCTCAAGGGCGAGGCGGAGCGTGCGTTTCGCGCCGTCGGCAGCGAGATCAGGAGCGCCCGCGCCGGTGGGCGCACGCCCCCTGCCTGCCCGCCGCAAAGAATGAATCTCAACCCTCAGCAGATGCTGGGCTTTCTCAATGGTATCCCGCAGGAACGCCGTCGCCGCATGACGGTCACCGACGGCATTCGGGTATGGATGGCCGACCGATATCCCTGTCCGGCATGAGCGGCGTTCCGGCATGACCGATAACTGATCCGGCTACGGAATTCCGGAGCGTCCACAGAGCCGGTCTGTTGTCCCCGATCGCGGTTGCGTCCGAGCATGACGTGAGCGTCGCGTATGGGCACTAGATGCCTCCGATGAACGCCCTGTCCCCCCTTGCCTTCCCGTCGACGATGGACCCCTCGTCCATCCCGTCGATGCCCCATAACCTCGAGGCCGAGCAGGCCCTGCTGGGTTCACTGATGTTCGACAACGCGGTGTTTGAGCGTCTGTCGGACCGGCTGCGCGGCAGCCATTTCTACGAGCCCTTTCACCAGCGGCTCTACGATGCCATCGAAGATCACCTCCGTCAGGGCATGCTGGCCGAGCCGACCATCCTGATGGAGCGGTTCAAGCTGGATCCAGCCTTCCAGGAATTCGGCGGCCTGCGCTATCTGGCCGACCTGGTCGACCGCGCGCCCCCCGCCGCCAACGCCCCCGACTACGCCCGCGTCGTCTATGACCTGGCCCTGCGCCGCGACCTGATCCGCATCGGCGGCGAGATCGTCCGCGAGGCGCCGCAGCCCGAAACTGCAGCCATAGACCAGATCGAACAGGCGGAGCATCAGCTCTACACCCTGGCCGAAACCGGCAAGCCGTCGTCGGGCTTCGTCAGTTTTTCCAGCGCCCTGGGCGGCGCGGTGCAGATGGCGGCAGAGGCCTATCAGCGCGACGGCAAACTGGCGGGCCTCGCGACCCACCTGACCGATCTGGACTCCAAGCTGGGGGGGCTGCACCCGTCCGACCTGCTGGTGCTCGCGGGGCGTCCGTCGATGGGCAAGACGGCGCTGGCCACCAACATCGCCTTCAACATCGCGCGCAACTATCGCTGGGAGCCGACACCCGAGGGCCGCAAGACCGTTTCGGGCGGCGTCGTCGCCTTCTACTCGCTGGAAATGAGCGCCGAACAACTGGCTATGCGGATCCTGGCCGACGCCTCGGGCGTCTCTTCCGACAAGCTGCGCAAGGGCGAGATCGACGCCGCCGACTTCGGTCGCATCCGCGAGGCCGCCGTCGAGATCGGCGAGAGCCCGCTCTACATTGACGCGACCGGCGGCCTGTCGATCTCCAAGCTGGCCGCCCGCGCGCGCCGCCTCAAACGGCAGGAACACGGGCTGGACCTGATCATCGTCGACTATCTGCAACTGATCACCACCGGCGAGAGCAACAGCCAGAAGAACCGGGTGCAGGAAGTGTCCGAGATCACCGGCGCCCTCAAGGCCCTCGCCAAGGAACTCAGCGTGCCGATCCTGGCCCTGTCGCAGTTGTCGCGTCAGGTCGAGCAGCGCGAGGACAAACGGCCCCAGCTGTCGGACCTGCGCGAATCCGGCTCGATCGAGCAGGACGCCGACTGCGTCATGTTCGTCTATCGCGAGAGCTACTATCTGGGCCGTGCCGAGCCACGGGAGGGCTCGCCTGAACACCTGCAATGGCAGGAGGACATGGACCGGCTGGAGCACCAGGCCGAGATCGTCATCGGCAAGCAGCGCCACGGCCCCATCGGCATCATCAAGCTCAGCTTCGACGCCAACACGACCAAGTTCGGCAACCTGGCCCAGGGCCAACGGTACGACCAGCCTTACGGCGACTAGGGCGAAATCGGTCTTGATGGACGCAGTTCATCAAGGCTCAGATTTCGCTCCAGCATGATTCTGGACCGTTTTTTGGATTCAAGTCGATTCGACCTGAGGCAAAAATGGTCTAATGAGCGCTGTCCGTCCCGCGCGCCGGATGGCTCGACGGGCGCACCACCAGTTCGGGGCGCACGACCTCGCAAGCGGTATCGGGGACGGCTTCGTGCGCTGCGTTGATCATGCGGACGAGGCGCTCGATAGCGCTGCGTCCGGTTTCTGCGATCTTGATTCCGAGGGTCGTCAGGGCGGGCCGTACCAGGCCCGCGAACGGCAGGTCATCGAAACCGACGATGGCGACGTCCTCGGGGACGCGCACGCCGGCGTCCTGCAAGGCCAGCATGACGCCGAACGCCATGTTGTCGTTGCTGGCGAAGATGGCGTCGGGACGGGCATCGCCCGCGGCCAGCGCCACACCGGCGTCGTGTCCCGAGGCCTGGGTGAACGCGCCCTCGATCACAGTCGTCGGCAGGCCTGCGCGGGCCATGGCCTCGAGATATCCCGCGAGCCGGGTCGCGGCCTCAAGGTTGCCGGTCGGGCCGGAGATGTGAACGATGCGTCGGCGTCCCGTCGCGATCAGGTGTTCAACGGCCTGCACCGCGCCGCCGTGGTTATCGACGACTATCGAGGCGCGGTTTTCGTCCGCGCCGCCGTTCATCAGCAGGACCGGTGTCGGTCCCGCGAGAACCGCCGCCAGGCTGGCGGCGTCCAGATGGGGCGACAGGACGATCAGCCCATCCACGCATCCGCGCATCGACCGGATCACGGCCGACGCTTCCTCGGCGTCGTCATGCGAGCTGGAGATGATCAGGTGATAACCCAGCGAACGGCCGGCCACGTCCATGCCGCGGATCAGTTCGGAGAAGAACTCGCCGTAAAGGTCGGGCAGGATGACGCCGATCGTCCGGGTCTTGCGGGTCGACAGGCTGCGGGCACCCGAATGCGGCACGTATTGCAGGGTGTCGGCGGCCTCGAGCACCTTTTCGCGGGTTGCTTCCGTCACCGGGCCCGCGCCGTTCAGCACGCGCGAGACCGAGGCCACGGACACGCCGGCGCGCTCTGCGACATCGCGGATCGTGGCGGCTTTCACGCCGCCGTCTCCACGCAAATGCGCCTGCTCACTCTCGGCCTCATATCACCCCACTGAGTGATCTCGGACCCGGCCACGAGTCGCGGGACCGTAGGGAAAACTCTGTAACCGATTACATGGCACACTCGTCAACCCCCTCGCAAGTGCCACGCGGAGACGGGCTGGGAGGTGCCAATCCCCGAAATGGGGAGGGAGACACTCAGGGCGGCACCCGCCCGTAATACCGCTCGATCAGGTCCAGCCGCTCGGCGAACGGCACAGCAGCCATGAGAAGAGGCTTGCCCAAAACAGGAAAGGTTGATGCCCTTTTCTCTCATGTTGAACCTGTGGCTATGCAGTGCGTTGTTGAGTCCGCTGGACGTGTGACGGCTTGAAGGAATTGGCGAAATCAGTGAGCCTCGCGGTCGACCTCGGTAGCGCCTTCGACGCGTCTCCAAACCCCTACGTCCTCCTGACGCCCGATCTTCGTATCGCGGGCGTAAATCAGGCGTATCTCGACGTCACCCATAGTTCTCGCGATGAGATCATCGACCGACCGCTTTTCGCCGCCTTCGATTCCGGTCCGGGGGAGGAGGCTCTGGAAAACGTCCGCCAGGTGAAGGCTTCGCTGGAAAAGGCCAGGGACACGCGTACGCGCGACCATTTGGCCATGATCAAATTCTCGATCGCGACGCTGGACGAAGCCGGCCGCAAGGTTTACCAGGACCGTTACTGGAGCGCCACCCACACGCCTCTGCTGGACGCGCGCGGAGAGGTAATGTTCCTGCTCCAGCATACCACCGACATCACTGAACTTCAGCGTCTTCGCGATCTTGCCCATCAAACGGAGAACGTCAGCGCGCTGGACGCCGTGCTCGGCGGCGCAGTCCTGGGTCGCGCCCAAAGGGTACAGGAAGACAACCGCCGGCTGGAGGACGAGAGGAACCGCCTGGTCGAGATGTTCATGCAGGCCCCGGGCTTCGTGGCCGTGCTCAACGGACCCGATCACGTCTTCCAGATGCACAACGCCGCCTATGCGCAACTGATTGGCCATCGCGAAATTACCGGAAAGACCGTGATCGAAGCCCTGCCGGAGGTCATCGGCCAAGGGTTCGTCGATCTTCTCGACGTTACCTACGAGACCGGGGAGGCTTATGAGGGACGCAGCATCCCGATCCAGCTGCAACGGACGCCGGACGCGCCCCTGGAGTCCGTCTACCTGACGTTCCTGTTCCAGCCGATACGCGACTCCACCGGACAGGTCGCGGGCATCTTCGTGCAGGGACACGACGTCACCGACACGATTGTCGCTGCGGAACGCCAGAAGCTTATGATCGACGAGCTGAACCACCGGGTGAAGAACACCCTGGCCACCGTACAGTCGATCGCCATCCAGACGGCGCGATCGCACACCGATCCGGTGACGTTCGCCGAAGCCTTTCAGGCGCGCCTGCTGGCGCTGTCTCACACCCACGACCTTCTGACCCGCAGCCATTGGGAAGGCGCGGACCTTGGCGATATCCTGCAGCACGAAACCGCTGCGCATGGGACGAACAGCGTGACCCCGAACGGGCCGCCGGTCGCGCTTGGCCCGGCGGCGGCACTGTCATTGGGTATGATCTTTCACGAGCTGGCGACCAACGCGGCCAAATACGGAGCACTTTCGGCACCGCACGGACGCGTGTTGGTGGACTGGTCGATCGCCGATCAGACTCACCGCCGGCTCCATCTGACCTGGCGCGAGGTCGGCGGTCCCGTGGTGACCACCCCGGCCCGCAAGGGCTTCGGCACCAGGCTGATCGAACGAAACGTCCGGCACGATCTGGCGGGCAAGGTGAAAGTCGATTACGCAAGCGACGGCATAACGGCGAAATTCGAGATTCCGCTTGAACGGGGAACAGTGGTATGACTAAGGCGCTGTCAGGCCGCCGAATACTGGTCGTCGAGGACGAGTCGCTCGTCGCCATGCTACTCGAAACCATCCTGGAAGACATGGGCTGCACGCCCGTCGGCCCCGCGTCGAACGTTGACGAAGGCCTCGCCATGGCGACTGACGAGGCGCTGGACGCGGCCTTGCTGGACGTCAACGTGGCCGGCCGTCATGTCTTCCCGATCGCCGCAGCGCTGAAGGCGCGGGGCGTGCCCTTCGTCTTCTCGACCGGTTACGGCGAAGGCGGCCTGCCCGACGAGTGGCGCGGTCACGCCACGGTTCAGAAGCCTTTCACCGAGGAAGCCATCCGCGAGGCTCTGTTCAAGGCGATGGGAATCGAGCAGGCGTGAGCGATCCTCCCCCTCTCCCTGCGCTCCGGGGGAGGATTTACCGGCCCAGATCCTTCAGCACCGCCCGCGCCGCATTATGCCCCGGCGCGCCGGTGACGCCGCCGCCCGGATGCGCCCCTGATCCACACAGATACAGGCCCGGAACCGGCATCCGGTGATCGGCGTGGCCCAGAACCGGCCGGGCGCTGAACAACTGGTCCAACGACAACCGGCCGTGGAAGATGTCGCCGCCGACCAGTCCGAAACGCCGCTCCAGATCGCGCGGCCCCAGCGCCAGCCGCCCGACCACCGACGCCTTGAAGCCCGGCGCGTAGCTGTCGACCGTCTCGATCATCAGATCGGCCACGGTGTCGCGGTGCTCGTCGGCCAGATCGGGCGAGACGTGCTGGCAGAACAGGCTGGCCACATGCTGTCCGGCGGGCGCCAGACTGTCGTCCAGCGTCGAGGGGATGAGCATCTCCACGATCGGCTTCGAAGACCAGCCGGTCAGCCGCGCCTCGGCGTGGGCGCGGTCCATATAGGCCAGAGACGGTGCCATGATGATCCCGGCGGTCAGATGGTCACCCGTCTCCGGCAGCGACGTGAAACTCGGCAATTCGGACAACGCCACATTCATGCGGAACGTGCCCGACCCGGACTGATAGTTCCCGATCCGCTCGCGGAAATCCGCCGGCACCACCGCGTCATCGACGAACCGCTCGAACAGCAGGCGTGGATGCAGGTTGGACACCACCGCCCGAGCGCGCACCTTGTCCCCGGCCTCGGTCACCGCCCCGACCGCCCGGCCATTTTCGGTCAGCACCGAGGCGATCGGTGTCTCCAGCCGCACCTCGACGCCGACCTCGGCGCAGGCGGCGGCCATCGCCTGGGTGATCGCGCCCATGCCGCCGATGGCGTGGCCCCAGACGCCCTTGCGCCCATTCACCTCGCCGAAGACATGGTGCAGCAGCACATAGGCCGAGCCCGGCGTATAGGGGCTGGCGTAGTTGCCGACCACGCTGTCAAAACCGAACAGGGCCTTGATCGGATCGCTCTCGAACCAGCCGTCCAGCCAGTCGCCCGCCGATTTGGCGAACAGGTCCAGCAGGTCGCGCCGGCCTTGCGTATCCAGCCCCGCCGCCTGCCTGCCCAGCGAAGCGCCCTTCAGCAGTTCGGGCAGCATGGCCATCCAGCCGCCTTCCACCACATTGGGCGGTGCCTTCAGAATCCAGTCGCGCAGTACCGCCGCCACGACCTCCAGCCGCCGCTCATACTCCGGCAACCGCTCGGCATCCCGCGTCGAGAATTTGGCCAGTTCCCCTTGAGTCCGTCCCTCGCCCGCGAGGAAATAACGGCCGTCGTCGAACGGCAGGAAGTTCGACACCTTGCGCTCGACCACCCGCAGGCCGTGCCGCGCCAATTCGAGGTCGGCAATGATCTTGGGGTTCAGCAGGCTGACGGTGTAGCTGGCGGTGGAGTTGCGGAAGCCGGGATGGAACTCCTCGGTCACCGCCGCCCCGCCGACGACATGCCGCCGCTCCAGCACCGTCACCTTCATCCCGGCCTTGGCCAGATAGAAGGCGCACACCAGCCCGTTGTGGCCCCCGCCCAGGATGACGACGTCGGTGGTGGTTGTGGTCATGGCGGCTCCGGTTCGCCTACCCTCCTAAAAGCTATCGTCAGCCTTCGGCAAGCCGCGCATTCGCGGCGCAGACCGGAGGACCCGGCGGCGCCGAAGGCGATCTGTTCACGCACCGTGCCCGCGACAGCTTCGCGCTAGCGCGCCGCCGGCTCAGGTGAGGTTTCTAGTCGCGGTCGCCGCCGAAAGGGCAGCGGCCTCGCTGCGGATGCGCACCCACATCATGGCGGCGTTCAGGAGGGTGAAGACGATCGCGTATCCGATCAGCCCGAACGCCAGCGGCAGGATCGCTATCTCCAGCGCCACGACGACGTAGTTGGGATGCGAGACGAACCGGTAGGGGCCTTTGGTGACCAGGGGGGCACCCGGCAGGGTGATGATCCGTGTCGTCCAGCGCGGCCCCAGGGTCGCGATGACCCAGACCCTGGCCGCCTGAAGCAGGACGAAGACCGCCAGAAGCGAAAGAGCAATCGGCCGGTCCCAGGCCAGGACCCACAGGCCCAGCAGCCACGCTCCGTGCAGCAGCACGATGAAGATGTAGTGGTTCGCACCCGTCTCAAGGGCCCCCTGCGCACGCAGACGCCGCGTGTTGTGCTCGGCGAGAAACAATTCCCCGATCCGCTGCGCGGTGATCAGGGCGAGGACGACGATCGACAGCATCATGCCGCGGCCCTCAGCGACACCGTACTGAGCGTGAAACCCGGGCCGAGCGCGGTCAGGACCGAGCGGTCCGGCAGGCCACCGCGCCGCGCACGGTCGAGAACATACAGCGCCGTCGGGGCCGACATGTTGCCGTGATCGGCCAGCACGCCGCGCTCATGATCCAGGCTACCCTGATCCAGCGACAGCGAGCCCTCCAGCGCATCGATGACCTTCATTCCGCCGGGGTGACAGATGAAGCGGTCGACGTCGTCAAGGCCAAGGGTCTGGCGCTTGAGAATCCCGATCATCGCGGGGCGCAGGTTGTCGCGGGCAAACGGAGGGATCGCGCGGTCGAAGATGACCCCAAAGCCGGTCGGATCGACCCGCCAGCCCATTATACTCAGCGTGTCCGGCCAGGTGTGCTCGCCCGTCGCCTCGATCGAGGCAAAGCCGCCCTCTCCGCAACGCATGACACAGGCCGCCGCCCCGTCGCCGAACAGGGCCGTGGCGACGATGTCAGCCTTTGTCAGGTCCTCCATCCGGAACGACAGCGTGCAGAGTTCAACGACGACCAGAAGCACGACCGCCCCTGGCGTGGCCTGCGCCAGCTTGCTCGCCAGAGCGAGCCCCGTCGCGCCGCCCGCGCAGCCCAGGCCGAACACCGGGATACGCGCGGCGTCCGGGCGAAACCCCAACCGGGCCATGGCACGGGCTTCAAGGCCGGGCGTCGCGATGCCGGTCGAGGACACGGTGACGATCACATCGACATCCGCGCCCTTGAGCTGGGCCTCTGCCAGCGCCGCTTCGGCCGCGCGGGCAAACATATCGACCGCTACGTCCAGATAAGCCTCGGTCCGCTCCGGCCACCCACGAGGCTTCAGATACCAGTCCAGCGGCATCGCCGCCTGGCGCGCCCGTATGCCTGCGGTGTCAAACACAGGCAGCATCCGGTCAAAGCCGGGGAAACGCTCTGTAAAAAGCACCCTGGCGACCTCGACGACGTCGGACTGGGTCATTTCGTGAGGCGCATCGGCCGTCGCAAGGGACAGGAGATGAATGGGCGCGGGCATCGGGTCTGCTCCGGCCGCGCAAGATCGCCGGCCCTCACCCAACTACACCAGAGCTTGGCGGTTCCGGAAATATACTGTGAAAACAGGACTTAAAAACGCCTGTCATTGGCATCTTCCGGGTAGCCAACAGCAGCATTTGGGATTGATGGTGATCGGCGCTCGTGACCTAGGCTCAGGACTCATTGCGTCATAGCCAGAAGATGACGGTTGCGGCGATGGCGATGGCGGACATGAAGGTGTGTGCGCATCGGTCGTAGCGGGTATGGATGCGTCGCCAGTCCTTGAGCCTGCCGAACATGTTCT
>NZ_JBDNHO010000060.1:0-15195 GCF_041688735.1 Brevundimonas sp. | reverse complement strand
GCGACAGCGGGAAATATGGCTTGATCCGACGCATCTGCTTGTTCGTCAGCCAAAACAGATCACTCATGACAGGCTCCTCCTGCCACCAGTGAATCAGATCGCCACGACCGTGTGAATCCCTTTAATGGGTCCTGAGCCTACCCAGTTGGGACGCGTTTTTTTCTCAAAGCCAAACTCACTGACCGTGAGGGTGGTGGTCAGTACCTTTACTCCTCGTGGCGATGGAAGCCGCTTGAGGTGATTGAGCCTACCTGACTGCGCCCAGTGCCAACCATCTACGGCACCAGCTCCAGCGTCTGCCCCATGCCGGGACCCTGGCCGCGTCGCTTCAGATACAGATCGGCGAAAGCCTCGGCCTGTTTCACGTCCATGGCCCCCTCCTTCACCAGTTCCAGACTGGCCGACAGGGTCGAAGCGGTAAAGCTGGCCTGGCTCGGTCCGTGCGCGCCGTCATGCGCAGGGACCACGCGGTGCAGCGGCGTCCACTGCTCAAGCCGGGGAAGGCTGTCCCGCAACCAGTCCCGCGCCGCCTCGATCGCGAACGCCTCGACGCGCTGACCGGGATTGTAATGCCGCTGCTCCTCGCGCCGCCGCTGGGTGACATAGGCGGCCATCAGTTCGTACAGGCTGGCGTCGATCTGGTCGGACGGCACGATCACCGTCGCCTCGGGATCGCCGCGCGTGAACACGTCGCGCCTGAGCCGTGGCCGGCTGGTGATCGCCTCCACCGCCTTGCGCATCGCCTCCAGCTTCTGCAGCCGGAACGCCAGGGCGGCGGCCATCTCCTCGGCACCGGGTTCGTCGCTCCTGTCCTTCTCGTTGCGCGGCAACAGCAGGCGCGACTTCAGATAGGCCAGCCAGGCCGCCATCACGAGATAGTCCGCCGCCAGCGCGAAATTCCTGCGCCGCGCCTCGTGCACGAAGGCCAGATACTGTTCGGCCAGTTTCGTGATGGAGAGCTTCAGCAGATCGACCTTCTGCGTTCGGGCCAGCGTCAGCAGCACATGCAGAGGCCCCTCATAGCCGTCCAGATCGACCACGAAGGCTTCGCGCTCGTCGACCTGTTCGGCGGCGGTAAAGTCCAGATTTGGCTGGAAGGCGTCGGTCATTTCCTTGGGCCTACCGCGCGGTCGCGCTGCTTGAGGCCGGGGCCGGGACCGCGCCCTGCGCCTCGCCGACGTCGGGGCCTTGCGCGGCATCAAGCCTTCCGGCCAGCAGGGCGGTAAACCGTTCGCGGGCCTCACGCTCGTCCAACGGTTCGGGCGTGTGGACGAGCCTCGCCAAGGCGGCGTACGCGCGTTTGGCCGACTTGCCCTTCAGCTTGCCCACGCCCTCGGCGACCTGACGCATCTCGTCCAGATCGCCGTTGCAGTGCAAGACCACGTCGCAGCCGGCCTTCAATGACGCCTCGGCGCGGTCCTGAAGCGAGCCCGACAGCGCCTTCATCGACAGGTCATCGGTCATGATCAGCCCACCGAAGCCCAGCCCGTCTCGCATCAGCTTTAACGCCGTCTTCGACGTCGTCACCGGCTTTTTCGGGTCGATCGCGTCGAACACGACATGGGCCGTCATCGCCAGTGGCATGTCCGACAGCGCCTTGAACGGGACGAAGTCCCAGCCGTCCAGCGTCTCGAGATCGGCGTGCACCACCGGCAGATTGTGATGACTGTCGGCGAAGGCGCGGCCGTGCCCCGGCATGTGTTTGATGACCGGCAAGACGCCGCCCGCCAGCAGCCCCTCCGCCGCCGCCCGCCCCAGCAGGGCCACCGTGGCGGGATCGCGGGCATAGGCGCGATCGCCGATGATGTCGTGCGCGCCCTGCACCGGCACGTCGAGCACCGGGACGCAGTCGACGTTGATCCCCACCGACGTCAGGTCATGGGCCATCAGCCGCGCGCCGAGCCGGACCAGCTCGCGCGCGGCCATCGGATCGTTGGTCGCCTTCAGATAGGCCTCGCCCGGCGGGTATCTGGGCCAGTGCGGCGGTCCCATCCGCTGGACCCGGCCGCCCTCCTGGTCGATCAGGATCGGCGCGTCACCGCCGCCGACACAGTCGCGCATCTCATCGGTCAGCGCCCGCAGCTGCTCGGGGCTGTCGACGTTGCGGCGAAACAGGATGAACCCCCAGGGCCGGACATCGGCGAAGAAGGCCTTCTCCTCAGCCGTCAGGCGGTGGCGTGAGCACCCATAGATCGCCGCGGTGCTCACGCCTCAGCGCACGATGCAGTCGCCGCCGGCCGACTTGATCGCCCCGCACAGGCCTGTGGCCTGCTCGCGGCTCAATCCGGTGACGGTGGTGCGATAGACGGTCGAACCGTTGGAGGCCGTGACCTCCTGAACCCGCTTGGTGGCGCCGCGCGTGAACTGGGGATAGCGGCCCATGATCGCGGAGAACTGCTGATCCGCCAGGTTGGTGGTCGAGAAGGCGCCGATCTGGACGCCGGCCGAGCCACCGACGGCCGGAGCCGGCGTTTCGGCTTTCTCGGCGGGCGGAAAGACCGGGTCCGGGCGCTTCTCGGGAACGGGAAGGACGACGGACGCGGGGGCGGTTTCGACCGATTGCGGCGCGGGACGCGGCTGAACGACTTCCGGCGGCGGGGCGAAGGTCGGCAAGGCCGTCGGGCCCTCGGCCGCGCTGTAGACGTCGATGCCGGCTTCAGGGTCCACCGGCTGCGCATCGATCGGGGCCTCGACCTTCATGTCGCCGACGGGCGACCCGACGGCGGGCGGCGCTTTGCCCGCGGAGCGCGTCTCCCAAGGTTGAAGCAGCAAGACCGCAACGATTATTGCGAGCAGAACGGCCACGCTGATGATCAGCGTCATCGGCGGGGCCTTTCCGCCTCCACCGCGACGGGGATCATAGCCCTGACGGTTGAACGGCAGGTCGTCGTCGGTCGGCGGCGTGTAGGCCCCGCGATCGCGGCCCGGGTTGGGGCGGTAGGGATCTTCGTTGGACATGACGCGCCTTCCAGTCGGGTCCGCGAATCGACGCGCCCGAACCTCATCCTACCCCGCCCGGCCCGCCTTTCGAATCACAGATCGAGGGCGAGGTCGAGGCTGAACAGTTTCTTGTGCTCTTCGATGGCGTAACGGTCGGTCATGCCCGCGATGTAGTCGCACACCGCCCGCGCCTGCTTCGTTTCGTCGGCGATGTCCGCCTTGCCCGACCATTCCGGCGGCAGGGTGTCGGGCTCGGCCATGAACAGGGTGAACATTTCGGCCAGAATGCGCCGCGCCTGGCTACGCGTCCGATTCACGCGGTAGTGGCGGTACATCCGCTCGAACAGGAATTTCCTCAGTATCCCGAGGTCCGCCAGCATGCCGGGCGAAAAGGCCACCAGTGTCCGCCTGGCCATCCGCACGTCCTCGGTCGAGCGAATACCGTCGGCCGCGATGCGCGCCTCCGTCTCCGCCAGCACGTCATCGACCATGACGCCGATCATCCGGCGCACGGACTCGATGCGCAGCATGCGCGCGTCGATGTGAGGCCAATCCTTGCGCGCGCCGTGCAATACAGGACCGATCAACGGCACGTCCACCAGATCGTCCAGGCTGAACAGTCCCGCCTGAACCCCGTCATCGACGTCGTGGTTGTTGTAGGCGATGTCGTCCGCGATCGCCGCCGCCTGAGCTTCCAACGAGGCGAAGGTGCCCAGACGCAGATCCCAGGCCGGTGCCCCATGATCCAGGGTATAGTCGGCGATCGCCTGCCACGCCGGCTCGTCCAGCCGGTGCGACACCGGGCCGTTGTGCTTGACCACGCCCTCGACGGTTTCCCAGCTCAGATTGAGACCGTCGAACTGCGGATAGCGCGTCTCCAGACGGGTCACGACACGGAAGGTCTGGACGTTGTGGTCGAAGCCGCCCCATGGCTTCATCTGGGCCTGAAGCTCGTCCTCGCCCGCATGGCCGAACGGCGGGTGGCCGAGATCGTGCGCCAGCGCTACCGTCTCGGCCAGATCTGTGTCCAGCCGAAGCGCATGGGCCAGCGACCGCGCGATCTGGGCCACTTCCAGGCTGTGGGTCAGGCGGGTGCGGTAGTGATCCCCCTCGTGGGCCACAAAGACCTGGGTCTTTTCCTTCAGCCGCCGGAACGCCGTCGCGTGGATGATCCGGTCCCGGTCGCGGGCATAGGCGTTGCGCGTCCGGCTGATCGGTTCGTGCGTCAGCCGTCCGCGGCTGTGCTCGGGATATTCGGCGTAAGACGCGCGCTCGGGGATCAAGGTCTGCGGATCTTTCCTCGCGGGCCTTTGCGAATGCCCGCCCGCGCCTCATATAGAGACCCGTGAGCACCGTCCAATCCGCGCCCGTCTATAAGATCTCGCCCGCGTCCGGCGGTCATGGCCTGAGCCTGTCCGAAAGCGCCGCCCGTCGACTGGCCGGGTTGGGCGACGCCGAGGGCCACGCCGTCATGCTGCGCGTCGCCGTCGACGGCGGCGGCTGTTCGGGCTTCCAGTACCGCTTCGAGCTGGTCCAGAATGCCGAAGCCGACGACATCCGCATCGAAGCCGACGGCCAGGCGGCCCTGGTCGATCCCGTCTCCCTGCCCTTCCTCAAGGGCTCCGAGATCGCCTTCGTCGATGAGTTGGCGGGCATGCAGTTCGTCGTGCGCAACCCGAACGCCTCCTCATCCTGCGGCTGCGGCGTCAGCTTCTCGATCTAGGGTCAATCGACATTCAGGTGTCGGCGCCACTCACTTTCCACCGTCATTCCGGGGCTGAGACCGGCGAAGCCGGGCACCGAACCCGGAACCCAGGTGTATGGACGCCGCCGCCCGCCACGCCCTCGACTGGCGGGATCAGCCGCGTTCAGCCAGCATCTTCATCGCCGCCTTCAGCACCCGGTCCGCCGGCAGGTCGTTCATATGCTGAATGGCCTGGTTCAGGTGGGGATCGATCTTTCGGTACTCGTCGACCGAGCGCGGCCCCCGCACCACGACCCCGCCCCATGGCCCATGCTCGACGTCGTCCGACGGCCCGAATACCGCCACCACCGGCGCCCCGGCGGCGACGGCCAGATCGGTCCAAAGCGTGTCGGCCCCGATGTAGAGAGTGGCCTGAGCCAGGGCTGCGACCGTCTCCAGCTTGTTCAACCGCCCCTGCAGTTCCGTGACGCGATTGCGCGGCAGCGACAGGCGCACCGTATGCGCGGCGTCGCGGGCGTTCTCGTCGCCGACGACGATGACTCGCCCGCCTTCCAGCGGCCCACCGTCCCCGACCAGCGCCACCGCGAGCTTGGCGTAACGCTCGGTCGGCCAGACCTTGCCCATCCAGTCGGCGCCGGGACCCAGCGCCAGGATCGGCACATCCTCGACCGGGATCAGGGCGTCGGCGGCCGCACGCGTGGCGTCCGAAACGAACAGGCGGGGTGCGGGAACGTCCTCGAGTTGCAGCACCCGCGCCGCCTGCTCCACCGCATGAACACCCGCTTCCCAGGCCCCGCGTACGGCGCGCTTCTGGCGCTTCAGCTTGCCGGACAGGGTCGTGCCGCGCATGTCCACGACCAGACCCCAGCGCGTCTCCCGCACCTTGTTCCACAGGCCGAGCCAGTCCAGCCGGCTGTCGCGCTCCAGCACGATCAATTTGTCGAGGCGCGGCACGTCGGCGAACAGGGGCGCGCTCTTCGGCGAGCCCACGATGGTGAAGCTCGCCTGCGGCATCGCCTCGACCAGATAGGCGAGCACGCCCGAGGACAGGATCGCGTCGCTCGCGTCCGCCTCGGCGATATAGAGAATGGGGAACCTGCCCGTCATGATTGGACCGTATACGGATTCTCTCATCGCATCAGGCGCGATCAGGCGTGGTCCACAGGCACGTCTCGTCCTATCTAGACGCCATGACCATCTGCATCGCCCGCTTGGACAGCCGCGCCCTGATCCGCGTCACCGGCCCTGACGCCCGGCCCTTCCTGCACACTCTGCTGACCCAGGACGTCGAGACGCTGACGGATGGGACCCTGCGCTTCGGGGCGATGCTGTCGCCGCCCGGCCGCCTGCTGTTCGACCTGTTCATCGCGGGCCAGGACGGTGGCGTGACGCTGGATGTGGCCGCCGACCGCCACGACGCCCTGCTCCAGCGCCTGGGGATGTACCGCCTCCGCGCCCAGATCACGATCGAGCCGGACGACGTCCCCGTCTTCGCGGCCTGGGGCGGCGACCTGCCCGAAGGCTTCGCGGCCGACCCGCGCGCGCCAGGTCTCGGCGGACGACGCTACGGCGGCGTTCCGGCGACCAATGCGACCGAGGCCGACTACCAGGCCCATCGCCTCGCCGTCGGCGTTCCCGACCCGGCCGCCGACGCCCCGTCCGACAAGACCTACCCGATAGAAGCAAGCTTCGACCTGCTGAACGGCATCGATTTCCGCAAGGGCTGTTTCGTCGGCCAGGAGACCACCTCGCGCATGAAACGGCGCGGCAACATCAAGAACAGGATGCTGCCGATCGCCTTCGATGGGGTGGCCCCAGCCTTCGGCTCCGAGGTGCTGAACGGTGAACTGCGGGCGGGTGAAGTGCTGAGCGGGCGCGAGGGCGGGGCGATGGCGCTGCTGCGGCTGGACCGGATCGAGGGACCACTGACGGTGGACGGACGGTCGGTCGCGGTGCGCTGGCCGGAGTGGATGCCGCGCTGATCGCGGCCTTGAAGATGGAATCACACCCAGGGTCGAAGATTGGGCCTAGAGTGCCTCTTCGTCGTCCCCGGAGACCGGCATCTTGCTTACCCGAACCGCCATTGCTGCGCTGACCCTGGCCTGCGCCGGGTGCTCGGCGAGCCAGACCACTCCATCGGCCCCGCCCCCGTTTGCCGCTGATGAACCCGGCCGCGCCGCCATCGATCGCGGGCGTGTGATGTCGGTGGCCAAATGCGGCGTTTGCCACGCCGTCGGTCCAGCCGGCGACAGCCCGTTCGCCGCTGCGCCGCCGCTGCGGGAAATCGCCAACCTCTATCCGCCGACGCAATTGCAGGAGGCTTTCGGCGAGGGCATCAAGACCGGACATCCCGCCATGCCCCAGTTCGAGTTCAGCCCCACCGAGATCAACGATCTGATCGCCTATCTGGACACGCTGCGGACCGGTTGATCGCGCGACCTGCCCCGACGCGCTCCGGCATGATTCCGGTCCACTTTTTGGAGTCAGGTCGATTCGACCTGAAGCAAAAATGGTCTAGTCGAGCAATCCCACGGCAAGTGCCGCGCCAATCGCCAGCATCAGAGCGGCAACGCCATAGCGCACCGCTCCAATGGTGAGTTTTTCGAGGTGACGCGAAGCGACATAGGCCCCGAGGAAAGCAGACAGCGTGCCGACCAACACCAGCAGCCCTTCTCGTCCGGCCAGATTCAACCCCATCGTCGAGAATGAAGCCGCGTAGGTCGTGAGGCGCGCCAGATCCACCAGAACGGCAATCATGACGCCTGTGGCGATCAAACGCTCCGGGGGCAGACCAGACCGCAGCAGGAAGATAGTGCGGAAGGCTCCCTGTTGCCCGGTGAGCCCGCCGAAAAAGCCGGTCAGCAGCCCACCAACCGGCATGAACCTGGGGGGCGCCTTGAGCGCCTGAAACCACCGCTGGAGCTCAAGGGTGGCGAAGAGCATCATCAGCAGCCCGATGGCTAGACCCGCTCCCGTAGGTCCGAAGCGTCGGTCGAAGGCGCTCCATTCAAACAGGCGCGGCGTATCTCCGAGAAGTGCGAGAAGCCACGCTCCCGCGACGGCTGCGGGAACGGCGGGGATGCCGAACTTCAACACGGTCTTCCAGTCGGCCCGGTGCCACAGCAGGGTGCTTTTGAAGAGATTATTCAGCAGATGAACAATGCCCGTGGCGACCACGGCTACGGGCGCGGGAAGGAACAGCGCGAAGGCCGGCAAGAGCAATGTGCCCAGCCCGAACCCGGAATAAAGGGTAAGCGCCGAGGCCAGCGCCGCCACGACCGCGATGAGAACGAAGTCCATCGGCGTTTTCTAGTCGATCACATCATCAATGTCCGCAAGGGGTGGAGAGCGGGCCTCCCCATAGGCCTCCAACCCGCTACCCTCCGCCCATGTCCGACTCACTCCACCGCTGCGCCTGGTGCGGAGCAGACCCGCTGTACGTCGCCTATCACGACGCGGAATGGGGGGTGCCCGAGCATGACGCTCGGGCGCTGTGGGAGAAGCTGGTGCTGGACGGGTTCCAGGCCGGGCTGGCGTGGATCACCATACTGAGGAAGCGCGAGGGAATGCGCGACGCTTTCGACGGCTTCGATCCGGAAATCATCGCGGCCTATGGCGAGGCGGACATCGAACGGCTGCTGGGCGACGCCCGCATCATCCGCTCGCGAGCCAAGATCGATAGCGCCGTCAAGGGCGCGAGGGTCTGGCTGGAGATGCGGGACAGCGGAGAGGACTTCTCCGAATGGCTCTGGTCGTTCGTCGGCGCGGTGCCGGTCCAGAACGACTGGCCGGACGGCGCCGGACGGCCGACGCAGACGCCTGAGTCCGAAGCGATGGCCAAGGCGCTGAAGGCGCGCGGCTTCACCTTCTGCGGCCCGGTGATCGTCTATGCCTTCATGCAGGCCGTGGGCATGGTCAACGACCACGGCGTCGAATGCTTCCGCCATGCGCAGGTTCGTGCGATGGCCGGGCAGTGAAGACCGTGGCGAAGACTCTGGCAAAATCCCCGGCAAAGGCAAAGCTTTCGCGCGCCTTTCCGACGCTGGCGCTCGAGATCGTGCTGATCGAAAGCGGCGGCGGCCCGGTGTGCGGTGTCGACGAGGCGGGGCGCGGGCCGTGGGCCGGGCCGGTGTCGGCGGGCGCCGTGATCCTGAACCCCGACGACCTGCCCTCCGGCATCGACGATTCCAAGGCCCTGACCCACGCCCGGCGCGAGGCGCTGGAGATCGAGATCAAGGCCCGCGCCGTGGCTTGGGGCGTCGGCTTCGCCTCGGTCGAGGAAATCGACGACCTGAACATCCTGCACGCCACCGGCCTGGCCATGCGCCGCGCGATCGAGGCGCTGTCGGTCACGCCCGTCGCGGCATTGGTAGATGGAAGTTACCGCTTCAAACTGCCGTGCGCCGTGCAGACGGTGGTCAAGGGCGACAGCCTGTCGCTGTCGATCGCGGCGGCCTCAATCCTGGCCAAGACGGCGCGGGACCGGCTGATGGTCGCACTGGACGCGGAATACCCGGGCTACGGCTTCGCCGGCCACAAGGGCTATAACGCGCCGGTGCATTCGCAGGCCTTGAGGACGCTCGGCCCCTGCCCCGCCCACCGCCGCAGCTGGGCCCCGATCCGGGCGCTGCGGGAGACCTGAGTGCAAGTCCCCGTTCACGCCGCGTCGGCCAGCCCCAGTCGCCGCTCGCTGACCACGAACAGATATTCGACGTTCCTCAGCCGCCCCACTTCGCCGACCTTCTCACCCTTCGGATTATGGATGCCGATGCGGGCGCCGACATAGCGCGGCCGGGCGATCTCGATCACCTGTACCTCGCCCCGGGCGGACAGCATGCCGACCAGCTGGTCCCGACCCAGATAGCCCTCGTCGTTGAACGAGACGATCAGATTGGGCGTCTTCACCCCGTCGATTACCGCCTGCAAGGCGGGGGCGATGCCGGGGCGGCTGTTGAAAGCGCTCTTGCGCGTGCGCACGTCGATCCGCTTGTTGGCGATGCCATAGGTCTCGGGCTTGTCCCACAGCACCAGGCTCTCCCAGCAGTGATAGTTGCCCAGGTAGGAATGCTGGTTGTACGGCGGGTCCAGATAGACGAGGTCGGCCTCGACCCGGGGGGCCAGTTCGACGGCGTCGGCATGGGTCGCCCGGCACGCCCCCGCCGCGACGCCGGGCAGGAGGTCGGGCATGCGCAGGACCAGCGGTTTCAACGCCCGACCGGCCCACGACTTCATATAGGCCATCTGCACGCCTGCGGTGGAATCCACCCGGTCCGCCGCCTCCATCAGGCTGACCAGGGCGATGGCCTCCAGCTCGGGCTCCAGCGCCATGGCGGCGATCCGGTCGCGCATGGCGTCGATGCGCGCGCCGTTGTCGGGATGAAAGAAGCGGGCGTCTTCGCAGAAGGCCTTGGTGAACCACCCGGCTTGCGGTGCGACGGTCCTCAACTCGGCCAGGACAGCCTCGGCCTTGCCTTCCCAACGCTCGCGGTCGGCCTGCACATAGGCGGTGGCCAGCACATGGGCATAGGCGTTGTGGTCATTGGACCAGACCCGAAAGCCCTGTTTCTTCAACGCATGACCGACCCGCGCCGTCCCCGAAAACAGGTCGCACACCGTCCCGCCCTGCGGCAGCGCGCCGGCGATCGCCTCGCTGACGTGCCCCAGAAGCGCGCGCTTTGAGCCGATGTATTTGATCATCCACTACGTCTCCTCCCCCTCATGGGGGAGGGGGACCGCGAAGCGGTGGAGGGGGAACCCCATCCACCAGCGCTCGTCGCCGCCCCCTCCACCATCCTTCGGATGGTCCCCCTCCCCCAAGATAGGGGAGGAGACGGGCTCAGCGCTTCGCCTTCATCGGAACATGCGCCAGTCGCAACAGATTCGCAGCCCCCGGCGCGCCGAAGGGTGTTCCAGCCAGGATCAGCAGTCTCTGACCCGGCTGCGCCAGCCCGAATTCGACCGCCTTCTCGACCGCGTCGTCGGTGACCTCCTCCAGCGAGGCCGGCTCGCGGCTGAGGCGCGGTTCGAGCCCCCAGACCAGCGACAGGCGCCGCGCCGTCTCCGGTTTGGGCGTCAGGGCCAGCACCGTCTGCAGCGGCCGCTCGCGCGACATGCGCCGCGCCGTCCCGCCCAGGGTCGTGAAGACCACCACGCAGGCCGTCGACTGCGCCTCCGCAGCCTTGCGCGCGGCGGCGACCAGCGCATCGACGTCATGCTCGTCCATGCCCGCGTGTTCGGCGTCCATCAGGCTGGGCCACAGCGGATCCTTCTCCACCCGCTCGATGATCCGGTTCATGATACCGACGGCTTCCATCGGATAATCGCCTGACGCCGTCTCGGCTGACAGCATCATGGCGTCGGCGCCCTCGTAGACGGCGTTGGCGACGTCGGACGCCTCGGCGCGCGTGGGGGCGGGCGAAGAGGTCATCGATTCCAGCATCTGTGTCGCCACGATCACCGGCACGCCGCGACGGCGGGCGGCGCGAATGATCTGCTTCTGGGCCACCGGCACTTCTTCGGGGTCAAGCTCGACACCCAGGTCGCCGCGCGCCACCATCACCCCGTCGCAATAATCGAGAATGCTCTCCAGCTCGGCCAGGGCCTGCGGCTTCTCGATCTTGGCCAGGCAGGCGGCGCGGCCCTGAACGATCGACTTCAGCTCGGCCATGTCTTCGGCCTTCTGCACGAAGCTGAGCGCCACCCAGTCCACGCCGATGCGCAGGGCGAAGGCCAGGTCCTCGCGGTCCTTGGGCGTCAGGGCCGAGACCGGCACCACAGCCTCGGGAACGGCGACACCCTTGCGGTCCGACAGTTTGGAGCCGCTCTCGACCGTCACATCGGCCCATTGATCCGAGCGCTCGCCGACCCTCAGGCGCACCCGCCCGTCGTCGAGCAGCAGCAGCATACCCGTGCGCAGCGCCTTGAAGATTTCAGGATGCGGCATCTGCACCCGCGTCGCGTCGCCCGGCGTGGGATCGAGGTCGAAGCGCATCCTGTGGCCCGGCTTGACGTCGATCCCGACGTCCTTGAACCGGCCCAGACGCAGCTTGGGACCCTGCAGGTCGGCCAGCACGCCTAACGGACGCTGCAACGCCAGTTCGGCCCCGCGCACGGCCTTCAGGGCGGCGGCGTGGTCCTCGTGCGAGCCATGGCTGAAGTTCAGGCGGAAGACGTCGACCCCGGCCTCGGCCAGGGCCTTGACCATGCCGGGTGCCCGGCTGGCGGGTCCAAGTGTCGCGACGATGCGGGCGCGCCGGGCTCTTTTCATCGAATGTCCATAGGCCCGGAGGGGCGATTCCCTCTTCTGCCACGAAAGCGCGCCGGGTTAAGGCCGGTTCGGCGCGAGAAACACGAAGTTATGCGGACCGTGTTCGCGGCGGCCGTCGCGCCGCGCTCCGTTTCGCGCTAACCCGAAGTCGGCCGGATGACCCGGTGGACGGAGCGGACCATGGCGGGCCTCAAGGACAAGCGCGGCTTCATCGACAAGGACCGCCTCGACCTGTCCGAACGTCAGGCCGTTGAACACTGGATGAAGCGCTGGGGCGTGACCCGCGACCAGCTGACCGCCGCCCACCGCAAGGCCGGCCGCAACGTCAAGGACATCGCCGCCGAACTGGGCAAGAAGCGGTAGCCCCTCCCCGAAACCGTGGTGCGAGCGGCGGGGGTCGAACCCGCATGACCGAAGTCGAGGGATTTTAAGTCCCTTGCGTCTACCAGTTTCGCCACGCTCGCGGCCGGTGGCGTGCTCTAGCAGTGACCGGGGCCTTCGACCATGCGGCTGTGGATTAGTATCCGCCGGTGCCTACCGAGGCCGCCGCGCCGATCAGCACGATCCAGCCGATGCAGCCCAGTAGCGCGATCGCCGAACAGACGACGCCCGCGATCGCCACGCTCTTGCCCGAACCGGTGGGTCGGTTGAGCGCCACAATGCCCAGCACCAGGCCGAGCGGCGCCAGTATCCAGGCAATCAAACCGATGAGCGGTATCCAGACGGTGCAGAGGGCGAGAATTCCCAGCACCAGGGATGCGACCGCCGCCGCCGTGTTATGGGGCGTGACGTGTACGTGAACGTTCGTGGCGCCAGCGTTGGTGACGCTGATGTCCGGAGTCAGTCATCGAGCCGCTCCAGCCAGTTATTAGCCACCGCCACTCTGACGTGAAACGGCTGGCCGTCAAGTTGTGACGGCTCGCCGATCAAAGCCCGCCCTGCACCCCTGCCGCCGCGGGCCGCATCGCGCGAAAATCCACGTCCGAATTGGCCAGCAGCCACAGGAAGGCGGCCCAGGCGGCGACGTTCTGGTCCATGGCCTTCGGGTCGATCCGGTCCAGCCTGTCGTCCGCCGTGTGATGGGTGTTGAAATAGTCGGTGCCGTCCTGTTCCAGGCGGAAGGCGGGCACCCCCGCCGCGACCGTCGCGCCGGTGTGGGCGAAGCGGTGGTCATGGGTGCCCAGCGAACGCAGCACATAGCCGATAGCCCCGCGCTTGGCGGGCTCGGTGGGGCCGGCACCCCGGATCGGCGAGGTCGCGCCATAGTCCCGGCCGTCCTGGGCCTGAACCGTGTCCTGCAGCACCACGACGATCTTGCCGGCTTGGGCCAACCGGCATGACGCAGTCATCGTCAGTCGAGACAAGGATTTTGTTCGCCTGATCCGGCACGAAGGCGCCGCGCGGCTGATCTGGGTGCGGCTTGGCAACTGCGCCAACAGTGCGCTGATCGAAGCGATAGCCAGTGCCTGGCCGGAGATACAGGCTCGCCTTCGGTTTGGAGAGCGGCTGGTCGAGTTGCGCGGCTGAACTCTATTCGCCCTTGACCCAGGCCTCGACCGGTCCCTGCAGCTTGACCGTCAAGGCCTTGCCGCGGCGATCGACGCGATTGCCGACGGCCAGGCGGACCCAGTTTTCCGAGATGCAGTATTCCTCGACGTTGGTCTTCTCCTCGCCTTTGAAGCGGACGCCGATTCCCTTCGCCAACAGGTCGGCGTCGTGGAACGGGCTGTCCGGATCGACGCAGAGACGGTCGGGAAGGGCGGCGTCGGTCATGAGGGTCGCTCGAAAGGCGGAACAGGGTGGCGTCGGGCTTTAGCGGAACCTTGCGCCGCCTCCAACCCTTAGGCGGCGTCCGCCTTGATCGCCGCGCGCCGTGGCATAGGTAAGCGGCCCGCAAGGAGCCTTCCATGACCGAACAGCCCGCGATCACCGTCGACGGTCATGCCATTCCCCTTCTCGGGTTCGGCACCTGGCATCTGACGCCCGAGGTCGCCCGGACCATGGTCGCCGAGGCCCTGCGCATCGGCTATCGCCACATCGACACGGCCTGGATCTATCACAATGAGGCGGCGGTCGGAGACGGTATCCGCGACGCCATATCGACCGGCCACGTCGCCCGCGAAGACATCTGGCTGACGACCAAGATCTGGACCGCCCACTTCACCCGTGACGCCCTGCTGCGACAGGCTCAAGAGTCGGCCACAAGCCTCGGCTTCACCCCCGACCTTCTGCTGCTGCACTGGCCCAAGACCGAACCGACCTTCGCCGAGACCCTCGGCGCGTTGAACGAGGCAAAGGATCAGGGCCTGACCCGGACCATCGGCCTGTCCAACTTCCCTTCGGCCGAACTCCGCCAGGCGCAGGCGCTGTCGAAGGCGAAGCTCGTCACCAACCAGGTCGAATACCACCCCTACCTCAAGCTTTCGAAGCTGAAGGCGACGGCGAAGGACCTCGGGTCCTCGATTACCGCCTGGTCGCCCCTTGCCCAGGGCAAGATCGCCGACGACGCGACCCTGATCGAGATCGGCGAGGCCCACGGCAAGTCGCCCGGTCAGGTCACCCTGCGCTGGCTGATCCAGCAGGACGTCATCGCCATCCCGCGCACCTCGAAAGTCAGCCGCGCCGAGGAGAGCTTCGACATCTTCGACTTCGAGCTGTCCGGCGAAGAGATGGACCGCATCCACGCCTTGGCCCGACCGGACGGCCGTATCGGCGACTGGCTCGACAAATCCTTCAACTGGGACGAAGAATGGTCGTGAGGCGCGGCGACTGAGACTGCGTCCGGGAGAATGCCTATGGGCTCGGTGCTGGGATTTCCTGGCGTCGATCCGCTCGACGCAGCGGTCGGCGCCAGATTGAAGCGGTGGCGCGAGACGCGCGGCATGGCCGTCGACGACCTCGCCGCCCTTTTGCACATCTCCTCCGAACAGGCCCGTCGCGCCGAGGCCGGCCGCGCCCGTCTGACCACCGCCCAGATCGGGGCGGCAACCAGCGCTCTTCACCTGCCGCTGTGGGCACTTGTTTCTGACACGCGGGCGTATTGACGCGCGTGTCGGCGCGCCCCCGTGACAGCGAAGCCTTGGCGTTCTAGGCATCTTTCGATCCGCTCATCCCGGCGAAAGCCGGGACCCAGTGCTTTGGGCGTTCCGGCGCCTCCAGTGAGGAAACGGTCCTGATCCCGGGCACCGTGTCACACGAAAGAACTGGGTCCCGGCTTTCGCCGGGATGAGCGGGGAATGATCAGTCTGGACGCTCCATGGCCTACAAATCCCTGCGCGACTTC
>NZ_JBDNHO010000059.1:0-1685 GCF_041688735.1 Brevundimonas sp. | reverse complement strand
GAAAACTCGACCATGACGTCCTCGCGGCGCCGTTCGTCGAGCCAGGGCGTGATGACGCTGGTGGCCGAGGCCAGGTCGAAGCCGGTGTCCTCGACCGCCGCGCTGGTGGTCAGCGACAGGGTCGAACCGAACGGGCCCTCGGTCGTCAGCCTGGCCTGCTGGCGCGGGGCCTGCGGCAGAAGATTGGCCGAGGCGCGCGGGGCCAGGCCGTAGGCGCCGCTCAGATCGACCTTGAACAGGCGGTTGAAGTCGTCACGACCGACGGTCTGCAGGCCTTGGGCGACCTGGATGGCGTCGCCGAACGCCGCGCCGGTGTAGGAAAAGCGCTCCGACGTGACCGCCAGGGACGATCCATTGGCCATACTGACGCTGGTCGACCCCACGGGCTGGAACGCCCGCGCGATGTCCAGAAGGCCCCGGCCGAAGATCGCGTCCACGCCCGGATCGCCGGCGTCGCGCGCGGTGGCGAGCAGGATTTGCACCGCCTCGCGACCCGTCAGGTTGGGGAAGGCGTCCAGCAGCAGCGCCATGGCTCCGGCCACGGCGGGCGCGGAGAAGGAGGTGCCGCTCACGCGAAAGCAGATCGTGCCGTCGCAGGCGGTGATGACTTGCTCGCCGGGCGCGCTGACGAAGGCTGCGGCCGAGACGCCCGCGCGGTTGGAGAATGAGGACATGGCCTCGGCGGCATTGTGAGAGCCCACCACGATGATGCTGCCCAGATAGCGGGGATCGCTGGCGTAGCGGCCCGGCCATTCCGGACTGTCGCCCGCCTCATTGCCCGAAGCGATGGCGAAGACGATGCCGGCGTTGACGCCGCGCAGCAGCGCCGCCTCGAAAGTCGTGCCCATCGGCGTGCTACCGCCCAGCGACATGTTCACCACGCGGATGTTGTTGGCGATCGCGTAGTCGATGGCCCTCGCCAGGTCGCTGGAGCGGAAGCAGACCGTATCCGTCGGATCGGTGCAGTTGCTGATGTCGGCGCGGATCGAAACGATCGTGGCCTCATAGGCCACGCCGATGGTGCCGAAGCCGTTGAAGCCCGCGGCTATGATGCCGGAGACCGTCGTGCCGTGAGCCGGCCGTCCCTCAGGGCCGGGCGTCCCCGTGGGTGTGTTGCGACCGTCGACGACATCCGTGGACAGGGTCGAGATGCGTCCCGCGAGATCGGGCTGGGCGAAGTCGATGCCCGAGTCCACCACGGCCACATTGATGCCCGCGCCTGTCGCGCCCAGGTTCCAGGCGGCGATGGCCTTGGTGTTCACCACGCCATAGTTGCGCAGATACTCGGCCGACGTCGCCAACGGCGGGGGCGGTGGCGGTGGAGGGGGCGGTGGAGGAGGCGGCGGTGGAGGGGGCGGTGGAGGTGGCGGCGGGGGCGTGACGATGCCGCCTCCCCCGCCAGATCCACCGCCTCCGCCACCGCCGCCGCACGCGGCGAGGGGCAGGGCCAGCGCGACCAGACAGGCCAACGGCACGAACAGTCGCCGACGGATCCACGACATGGCAGTCCTAAAATCTACACGCCCCTCGGCCCATGATCGTAGACATCATTCATGGTCGTTTGCAATCAAGGATTTATCGCGTGGTTCGCGGCTTACGAAGACGTGGCCGCTGGCGCTGGTGGGCCTGTGGTGAACGCTGGCGAAGACCAGGTTCAATCGACATTCAGACGAGCCGCTGACGTT
>NZ_JBDNHO010000058.1:0-16129 GCF_041688735.1 Brevundimonas sp. | reverse complement strand
CGAAACACGATTACCATCGTTTGGCACATCGCCTTCGGCATGGTGCTGGGCCTGTCCTAGCGGTTGCTCACGAAGTAACAGGAACGGCGACGAGACAAGGGCGGATGGAATGAAGGACTGGGTGATTGGCGTCATCGGCGGGTCGGGGCTGTATGACCTCGACGGACTGACGGACCGGCAGACGCTAAGGCTGGAATCACCGTGGGGCGCGCCCTCTGATGATCTGGTGACAGGGACGCTGGACGGAGTTCGTCTCGTCTTCCTGCCCCGCCACGGCCAGGGGCACCGCCTGCCGCCCACAGCCATCAACGCCCGCGCAAACATCGACGTGTTGAAGCGGGCCGGTTGCACCGACGTGGTCTCGGTATCGGCGGTCGGATCGTTGAGGGAGGAACTGCCCCCCGGAACTTTCGTCGTGGTCGACCAGTTCATCGACCGGACCGTGGCGCGACCGGCGTCCTTCTTCGGCCCCGGCCTCGTCGCTCATGTCTCGATGGCCGATCCCGTCTGCCCGGTGCTGTCCGCCGCCGCTGCGGCGGCGGCGCGGGCGGCGGGCGCGATGACTGTCGAGGGCGGAACCTATGTCGTCATCGAGGGACCGCAGTTTTCGACCCGGGCCGAGAGCGAACTGTTCCGCACCTGGGGCTGTTCGGTGATCGGCATGACGGCCATGCCCGAGGCGCGGCTGGCACGCGAGGCGGAGCTACCCTACGCCAGCGTCTGCATGGTCACCGACTATGACTGCTGGCGCGCCGACACAGCCCATGTCGAGGTCGCGGGGGTGCTGGCCACGATGAGAGCCAATGCCGAAACGGCGCGAAGGATGCTGGGAGAAGTGGTCCGCGGCCTGCCGCAGGTCCGGCCCGCCTCGCCGATCGACACAGGGCTGGATCAGGCCGTGGTGACCGATCCCTCGGCCCGGGATCCGGCGCTGGCGAGCAAGCTGGCGGCGATCTGTCCCAGACTGTTCAGCGCCGACCCGGCACGCTGAGGTAGCGTCGCAGAGACGGCCCGTCATCGATGTCTTCCTGCTCCCGCAGCAGGGCGACCGGTCGTCCCTGCATCGCGGCCATGGTGTCTGCGAGGGCGTGTTCGGTCGACCACCGAACCCCGTCGAACGGCAGATGCAGGCGGGGCCGGCGGCGCAGTCCGACCAGCCAGTAGCCGCCGTCCCGCGCGGGTCCGAACACGGCGTCGTGGCGGCCAAGGGCGTAGAAGGCGTTTGCCACATCCTGACGCGTCACGGTCGGGGTGTCAGCGCCGAGGATGACCACCGGCCCCGGCGGCAGGGCGCGGACCACGCGGCTCATCCGGTCGCCGAGATCGCCCGAACCCTGGGCGATGGCTCGCGCAGGCGCGGTCCAGTCTGTCGGCCGATCCGGCGAGACGGCGATCCACAGGGTCCAGCGAGGGTCTGAACCGAGGGTGCGGCGCAGGCGGTCCAGTGAGGCCCGCGCAAACCGCAGCGCCTCAAGATCGCCGACGTCGGCGGCGAGGCGGCGCTTGCCCACGCCGTAGCGTGGCTTGCGCGCGAACAGCACCAGATGCCGGTCAACGGCCATAGAGGCGCGCGATCCGGGCCGGGGCGACGCCCACAAGATAGAGGACCAGACAAGACAGGTTGAGAACGCTCTGGCCGACCCAGCCACGCCGTCGCCAGCGCTCGGCCGAAGTTACGGCGTAGCCGTCGAGCACGCGGAGACGCCGCCGACCCAGCCGGCGCACCAGATCGACATCCTCCATCAACGGCAGACGCGCGAAGCCGCCGACTGCGTCATAGAGGTCGCGGTGGATCAGGAGCCCCTGATCGCCATAGGGCAGCGCCAGAAAAGCACCGCGCAGTCTGACGCCGACTTCCAGCACCCGGGCCTGCCAGGCCCGATCGTCGAGCTGGAAGCGGAACACAGCGGCCCACCTGCTGGCGTCGGGGCTGGCGATATGGGCGGCCAGCGCGGTCCAGGCCGCAGCGTCGGGTCGGGTGTCGGCATGCAGGAACAGCCGCCACGGCGCGGTCGAGGCCGCCGCGCCCACGGCCAGCTGGAGACCACGGCCTGGAGCCGAGCGGATGACACGCGCGCCATGGGCGGCGGCGATGGCGGCGGACTCATCGGTCGAGCCGCCGTCCACAACGATGACCGCGTTCGCCGGCGGAAGACCTTCCAGCGTCCCGGCCAGACGCTCGGCGCCGTTGAGCACAGGGATGATCACGTCGAGGCTACCGAGTGGGGGGCGGGGCATCGTCATGCGGCGCTGCAACTGGCACCCCCCAGCACGCAGAACTGGGCGCAGAAGGGATGGTTGAGCTGCACCGAACCCGAGGCGTCCGCCAAGGTCCGCCCCAGCTCGAACTGCGGATCATAGGGTGTCAGCGTGCAGGCGACGACGACGGCCCCGGCCGCGCCCTTGCGGCGGACGACCATGCGGCTGGTGGCGCACATCATCTGCGTAGGCGCCCGGTCGAGAATGTTCCAGCAGGCCTCGGTGATCTCGGGAACCGCGCGGTCCGCCTCCATCTCGGGGAACAGCACCAGGGCCGCCGGATCTTCGGCAGCGACCGCCAAAACGCGCGACCGGAACAGGACGCCAAAAGCCTCACGCGCGGCGGCTTCGCTCTCGTCAGCGAGGCGGCGGCCGGCGATGGCGATGCGCAGATCACGAGCGGCAAGCCAGTCCAGACCTTCCCAAGCCTTGTCCCAGGAACCAGGCCCACGCTCGGCGTCATGAACGTCGCGAGTATGGTGATCGAGACTGACGCGAAAGGTCAGACGCTCGCGATGGGCCGAGGCCAGATCGGCCAGCCGCTCGCCCCAGCGCAACATCGGACGCATGGCATTGGTCAGAACCAGGACCTCGTGTCCCGCCGCCAACGCAGCCTCAAACATGACCAGGATGTCGGGATTCATGAACGGTTCGCCGCCGGTGAAGCCGATCTCGCGAGTCGGCAGGCTCGCGTCCGTGATCTCGGTCAGATAGCGGGCGACGTCGTCGACCGTCAGATAGGACAGGGCGTCGTTGGTCGGTGAGCTCTCGATATAGCAGTTGGCGCAAGCGATGTTGCAGAGGGTGCCGGTGTTGAACCACAGGGTCTCCAGCCGGGTCTGGGCCACCGACGCACGGCGCGATCCATCAGCGGTGACGAAGGGATCGACGAACCGACCGGGGCCGGCGGCGTTCCGGTGGGTGGCGAAGGGCGAGGCAGGCATCGTCGTCATGGCGTCCTTGTGACAGTCACGACCCCCTCCTCCCAGAGCCAGAGTGTGATTCCTGCCTCTATTCGTCCTGCGGCCGGGAAAGTTTCAACCCTCTGGTCGAACGACGAGCTCTGACGCTGGTGCTACGGCGAGGAACGTGGAAGGCTGCGGGGATATGGAGAATGCGTCATGTCCTGGAGAACGAAGAGCGCTGGTCTCGCCCTGACGGTGTCGCTGCTGCTTCCCGTCTGGTTCATGGTCGCGGCGCTGGGGGTGAAGTTCGGACTGTGGCCCTGGCGGTTCGGGCTCGGGGTATTGATCGTGGAGTGGGGGCCGCGTCTGCTGATCGCCGCCGCAGTAATCGCTGTCGTCGCCCTGATCGCGGTGCTGGCGCGCAAGCCGCGCCGCGGCTGGCAGACAGCCCTGATCGCCCTGATCATCCCCGCCTTGGGTCTGGGGTATCTGGGCTGGATCAAGGTCCAGTCGGATGGGATTCCGCCGATCCACGACATCTCCACCGACATCGTCGATCCGCCGGTGCCGAGCGCCCGTCTGTTGGCCCTGCGAACGGCGGACGAGGCCAATCCGGTGCAGGACATGACCGCGCCGCTAACCGCCGCTGATGCTTATCAGGGCGAAGGTTTCGCCCGTTTCGGGGACAAGAGCCTGGGCTTGGTCGGGCATGAGGCCTACCCGGGCCTGCGCACGGTGGAACTCGCCGTTCCGCCGGCCGCCGCCTTCGCCGCCGCCACCGACGCGGCGCGGGGCATGGGCTGGACCCTCGTCACCGAGGATGAATCCAGCGGAACCCTCGAAGCGACCGCCGAGACCTTCTGGTTCGGGTTCCAGGATGACGTGATCATCCGGGTGCGTCCGACAACCGACGCCAAGCGGTCGCGCATTGATGCTCGCTCGATCTCGCGCGTCGGCCTGAGCGATCTGGGTGCCAACGCCAAACGGATCGACGTCTATCTGGCGCGGGTATCGGCCGAACGGGGTTCCTAAGAACGAACGCCGCCGGCGGACTGTAACCACGGCCGCCGCTTCCACGAATATGCGCCACGGCTTTGCTGGCCGATGCGGAGCGCCGATGACCGCCTTATGTCCGTGGATACGATGCGCCAGAACCGGAGGCTGACTGCATGACCCGCGACACCGCCCGCCTCCCCGCCGGAAGTCCCCTTCACGATACAATCCGCGGGACGGCCTGAATGACGGCCAGCCGACTGGTGTTGGTCGGCGCGGGTCATGCCCATTTGCATCTGGTGCGCGAGGCTGACCGGCTCCGCGCTGCGGGGCTGGCGGTGACCCTGATCGCGCCCTGTCGGTTCCAGTATTCCGGCCTCGCCAGCGGCGTCCTGTCCGGGGCGCTGGAGGTCGAGGCGGCCGAGATCGATGTGGTGGCGCTGGCGGCGGACTTCGGCGTTCGGCATCTGCCGCAGCCGGTCACCGCGATTGACCGCAAGGCGCGGACATTGACGCTGGCGGGAGGCGCGACCGAGCCGTTCGACGTCCTGTCCCTGAACATCGGCAGCTTGGCGTCTGACCCTCACGGGTTGGCCGCCCATGCGGGCGTCTGGCCGGTCAAACCGCTGGCCAACCTGTTCGCCCTGCGCGCCCGGATCGAGGTTGAGATCGCCAGAGGCGGCCCCTCGCCGCGGATGATGGTCGCGGGCGGCGGCCAGAGCGCGCTGGAGATCGCCGCCAGCCTTTGCGGCCTGATCGAAAAAGCTGGACTGCGCCCCGATGTGACGGTGGCCGCGCCGGTCTTTGGAGCCACCCTGCCCGCCGCCGCCCGGGCCCGATTGCTGGCCTCACTGACCAAAAGAGGGGTCAGCCTCCGCACCGGCACGGTGGTCGGACGCGAGGCGGACGCCTGTCGTCTGGCCGACGGTGCGGTCTGGCCGTGTGACCATCTGGTGCTGGCGACCGGTCTTGTAGCCCCGCCGCTGATCGACGATCTGGCGCTGCCTGTCGACGGTGACGGACGGTTGAGGGTGACGGCGACGCTGCAGTCCGTCGGTGATTCGGCGATCTTCGCGGCCGGAGACTGCGCTGTGATCGCAGACGACCCACGTCCGGCGGCGGGGATTTTCGGCGTCCGCGCCGCGCCCGTCCTACTGAACAACCTGGCGGCTATGGGCAATGACCGGACCCTGAAGACCTATCAGCCTCAGCGTCGTTGGCTGTCGATTATGGATCTGGGCGATGGCTGCGGTCTGGCCATACGCGGTCAATTCTGGTCGCTGGGGCAACCCGCGCTTCGTTTCAAGCGTTACCTCGATCTGGGCTTT
The DNA here is from genome assembly GCF_041688735.1 of Brevundimonas sp. Taxonomy (GTDB): domain Bacteria; phylum Pseudomonadota; class Alphaproteobacteria; order Caulobacterales; family Caulobacteraceae; genus Brevundimonas. The sequence goes on along the minus strand of NZ_JBDNHO010000058.1, from coordinate 10,644 downwards.
GTCCGGCGCATGCGAGCGCTACCCCACACGACAGGAGAGCGACCATGACGAGCTATGCTGATCTCAGCGCCGTCTTCATCAACACGAGCCTGAAACGGTCCAGCGAGACCTCGCACACCCAGACGCTGATGGATGTCCCCATCGCCATCATGGAGGCCCAGGGGGTTAAGACCACCACCCTGCGTGCCGCCGATCTGGACATTCCGCCCGGGGTCCAGCCCGACATGACCGAACACGGCTGGGACAGCGACGGCTGGCCGGCGGTGCAGGAACAGGTGATGGCGGCCAACATCCTGGTCATCGGCACGCCTATCTGGCTGGGCGACAAGTCGTCGATCTGCACGCGGGTGATCGAGCGGCTGTACGGCTATTCCGGCAAGCTCAACGAAAAGGGGCAATGGGCCTATTACGGTCGGGTGGGCGGCTGCATCGTCACCGGCAATGAGGACGGCATCAAACACTGCGCGATGAACATCCTCTATTCGCTTCAGCACCTCGGCTATGTCATCCCGCCCCAGGCCGACGCCGGCTGGATCGGCGAGGCCGGGCCGGGGCCGTCCTATGGAGACGACGGCAAGGTCGGGCTGGATAATGAGTTTACCCAGCGCAACACCACCTTCATGGCCTGGAACTTGATGCATATGGCCCGAATGCTGAAAGACGCCGGGGGCATTCCGGCGCACGGCAACCAGAAGAGCGCCTGGGACAAGGGTGAGCGCTTCGACCATCCGAACCCGGAGTATCGCTGAGCCATGGGCGCCGCCGATTTCAACTTCGCCAACACAACCGGCCGCCAGCTGTCGGGCGTCCTCGAACGGGGCGGCGGAGCGGTGCGGGCGTGGGCCCTGTTCGCCCATTGTTTCACCTGCGACAAGACCTCGCTGGCGGCCGTGCGGGTCAGCCGGGCCCTGGCCGGGCGAGGCATCGGCGTGCTGCGCTTCGACTTCACCGGTCTGGGCGAGAGCGAGGGCGAATTCGGGCGCGGTCTGTCCGGCGATGTACAGGACGTGGTCTGCGCCGCCCGGGCGATGGCGGGCGCGGGAATGACTCCACACCTGCTGGTCGGTCACAGCTTCGGCGGGGCGGCGGTGTTGGCGGCGACCGGCGAACTGGAGGCGGTCAGGGCCGTGGCCGTGATCGGGACCCCGTTCGACGCCGAACATGTCCTGACCCACATCGATCCGGCCTTGAAGGAAGCCACCGCCGGACAACGCGTTCCGGTCGAGATCGGCGGTCGCGCCTTCGAGCTGGGCGCCGACTTCGTGCGCGACATCTGCGGCCACAACCAGAAGGCCCGGATCGCGGATCTGGGCCGCGCCCTTCTGGTGCTGCATTCGCCGGTCGATGAGATCGTCTCGATCGACAACGCCTCCAACATCTTTCTGTCCGCCCGTCACCCCAAGAGCTTCGTTTCGCTGGACCACGCCAACCATCTGCTGACCCGCGAAGCTGACTCCGACTATGCGGCGGCGGTGATCGCGGCCTGGGCCAGCCGCTATCTTGAGCTCGCCCCCGAACCGGTCGGCGAGCCGGTCGAAGCGCCGGTCCAGGGCGTCCGGGTCGAGGAGACCGGAGCCGGGAAATTCCAGGTGCGGGTGGCCACCCCCTCGACCACCTTCCTCGCGGACGAGCCGGTCAGCGTCGGCGGTCTGGATTCGGGCCCTACCCCCTATGATCTACTGAGCGCCGGTCTGGGTGCCTGCACCGCGATGACCTGCCGGCTCTATGCCGAGCGCAAGAACTGGCCGCTGGAACGGGTGGTGGTCGAGGTCGGGCATACGGCCAAGACGGCGTCGGAGCCGGACCGGTTCGTGCGCAAGATCGCCTTCCAGGGCGAACTCGATGAGACGCAGCACGTCCGGCTGCTGGAGATCGCGGATCGCTGCCCCGTGCACCGCACCTTGACCGAGAGCGCGCTGGTCGAGACCGTGCGGCTGGCCGACGATCAGCCCGATGCGGGCGCCGAGAACTGCGCCGAGGGGCACGGACTACTGATGCAGGAAGTCTGCGTCGAGGCCGATCGCCTCGACGGCAACGACGCGCCTGTCCGCAACGTCATCCCATCGCCGATTCCCAAACCCTGATCAGGCGAACCGCTTTAGAATTGACACCAGCTTGCGGGTCCGGCCTGAGAACAACGCCGGCGAATACCACTGACCTGCCAGCCGCTTGCCAATCTCGCCCCGGGTCGGATACGGCGCGATCATGCTGGTCAGCTGGCTGAGCTTGAGCCCCGCTGACATCACCAGCGACCACAGGTGGATGTGGTCGCCGGCGTGGCGGCCGACGAGCGTGACGCCCAGCACCTTGCCCTTTTTTGTGGTTATCAGCTTGCCGAAACCGCGCGTGTCGCCTTCGGCGATGGCCCGGTCATTCTCGGCGAAGTCAAAAGTCTCAACGCGCAGATCGTCGCCGTGAACCTTGCGGGCTTCGGCTTCGCCCAGGCCGATGGAGGCCAGTTCCGGATCGCAGTAGGTCACGCGTGGCACCTGCAGGGCGTCGGCATCGACCGGCATTGCGAAGACGGCCCGGCGCACGACCAGCGAAGCGTGCGCCCCGGCCAGATGGGTGAACTGGCCCCGACCGGCCACATCACCAACGGCGTAGACTCGCTTGTTGCTGCTGCGCAGGGATTTGTCGGTGACGATGCCGTTCCGGTCGGTCGCGACGCCGGCCTTGTCGAGGTCGAGACCCTCCAGCGAGGCCTTCCGTCCAACCGCGACCAGCAGGTGCGAGCCGATGACCGTCCGGGTCTGGCCGTCGCAATCGACCTGCAGCATCGGTCCGGCCTCGACCCGCGTCGCCTTGCAGCCTGCCATCACCTCGACCCCGTCGGCACGAAGCTGGGCCAGGACCACTGCGACGGCGGCGGGATCTTCTCGCCCCAGCAGGGCGTCGGCCTCGATGATCACGACCTCGGAGCCCAGCCGACGGAAGGCTTGGCCCAGTTCGACCCCGATCGGGCCGCCGCCAAGCACGATCAGGCGCTCTGGCAGGACGGTCAAGTCGAACAGCGACTCATTGGTCAGATAGGGGACGGCATCCAGACCCGGAATCGGCGGTACAGCGGCGCGGGAACCGGAGGCGACGATGATCTTGCGGGCCTGCACCCATAGGCTGTCGCTGGCGAGCGTGCGGTCGTCGATGAACCGGGCCGCCTCGCGAACGACGCGGACACCGAGCCCCTCGAAGCGGGACTGACTGTCATTGGGCGCGATGGCGGCGATGGCGGCGTGGACGTGGGCCATGACACGCGCGAAGTCGACCGTCACCGCGCCGGCGGACATTCCGAGCTCGGCGGCTGAGCGGGCCTCATGCGCGGCGCTGGCGGCGGCGATCAGGGCCTTTGACGGCACGCAGCCGTAGTTGAGGCAGTCGCCGCCCATCTCGCCCTTTTCGAACAGCACGACCTTGAGGCCCAACTGGGCCGCGCCAGCGGCGACGGAGAGCCCGCCGGAACCGGCGCCAATCACGGCAAGGTCGGCCTTTGTGATCTTCGGGCTCATAATGATTTTCCGGACTTGGCGCGAAAGCGTTGGAACAGCGTGGTACCAAGCGAAAGTAGTCCGAGGGCAACCAGCGGCAGCAGGATTTTCGGGTCGAAGATAACGCCAAGGTCGGGCGTCTCGCCGCGCGCTATCACGGCGTCGATGCCTGCTCCGACTCCGCTGTAGATGAAGGTAGCGGGCATGATCCCGAACAGCGTCGCCAAGGCGTAAGCCTTGAGCGGCGCATCCGCCAGCGCGGCGGCGACATTCACCAGCCAGAAGGGAGCGACCGGGATGAGCCGCAGTGTCAGGATATAGCCGAACGCCCCGTCGCGGACCCCGTCGATGACTGTCTTCAACGTCCCGCCGTTCGCCTCGGCCCGGGCTCTGAGCACCTGGCCGAACGACGTCTGGACGACGTAGAAGATTGCGATGGACCCGAGGGTGGCCCCGATCACGGTGGCCGTCCCGCCAACCCACGTCCCGAACAGGTAGCCGCCCGCCAGGGTCAGGATGACAGCGCCGGGAATGCTCAGCGCAGTAGCGAGCGCGTAAAGCGCGACGAATGCGAGCAGGGCAAGCGGCAGATAGGCACCGATGAAGTCACGCAGGGTGGCCTCGTGGGTCTGAAGCGCCTCAAGGCTGATATACCGGGTCGCGCCGCTGGCGAAGACTGCGGCCACTGCGGCCAGAAGAAGGATGACTGGGCCGTAGCGTTTGATGGCGGTCATCAGGCTATCGCGTGGCATTCAGCGTCCAGTCGTAGACATTGCGGTCGATGCGCGTCGCGGCCTGCAGGCGGGTCCTCAGCGGCGCGTCGGCGTAGCGCACGAGATGGGCGATGACGCGGGCGTCGGAGCGGCCGAAGTCCTCAGCGAACCACTCGTAGATCGATGACACGACCAGCGCGTTCCCGTCAAAACGGGCACCTCTTGAGTGGTTGACAAAGGCGCGCGCGGCGACGTCCAGCGAGGGGCCCAGGGTCGCTCCGCGCAAGGCACGCAGTGGCAGGTTGGGACAGCCGAAAGCGGCACAATTGACGGCGTAGTGCACACGGGGGTCGGTCCAGCCCTTTCGCAGTATGTTGTGCTCCATGTCGTCGAGCGAGAGCTCGACACCGTCAACGCTCGCGACCTTTCGCTTCCACGGCCCGGGGATCAGCCCGGATCGGATGTCCCTGATCGAGCGCACTGGAAAGGCATCCAACACAACGTCGATGGTCACGGCATTGTAGAGATTGGCCCAGAAGGCGAACTGTTCGGGGCGGGTCAGGGTCAACGGGTTCAGCCGGGTCAGACTGGCGATATAGGCAGTCAAAGCCGCGCGGTCAGCGGCGGAAGCCTTCCAGCCAGCGTAGTCCACGCGCACCACGCCGTCCCGCGAATTGCGGGCCCGACGGGCCAGGAGGGTATCGAAACGGGCATGGTCGACCACCCCGTTCCCGGAACGATCGGCGGCGAAGCGCGCAACGCTCTGCGCCGCAGCCGGCCCCGCGATCGCGGCGAATGTTGCGCCAGCGACAAGCTCGCGTCTGGAGAAAATGCCCATCAGAACCTCGCCGTCAGCCGGGTGTATAGATACCGCCCGTTGATCCCGACAGGCGACAGGATGTCATACGGCAAGTTGCCGAAAAAAATTGATGTCTGCGTTGGACAGGTCCGGATAGTTGTCAAGGGCGTTTGAAACTCCAGCCGTGAGGGTCAAGTCTGGAGCGAGTTCGACCGCCCCCTCCCGGTCCAGACTTGTCTCTGCCCCATATTCCTGACGAGGCTCGAAGCCGCCGCCTAAATATAAACCCCAGATGAGGCCAGCTCTCCGCTAAATCCGGCCCCCGCCTGTCTCAAGACTTCTGACGACGTACACGTGAAGTACCCGCTGTCGCTCCGCAACCTGAAGAATTCGCTGGCCGAGCGCGGCACCGACATTTGCCACGGGCTGCACGGCTCGGCTCACACTTGAGCCGAGCTCATCAACCACAAACGATGCAAAAGTTTAACCGACTTAATGCGAGCACCTCGGGGATGAAGGTGGCGAAGATCGCTGGCCAGGTATTTAGTTTGCGGCCCGTCCCGAGGGAAGCGCGCGCGCGACGCGTAAGTGCAATAGGCTTGGACAGGCCAATTGTAAGGAGACCCGGCATGCGTAACTTCAATCCCGCGCCCTTCATCGCTGTCGCAGCGGCCGTGGCGTTTGTCGCCGGACCGGCGGTGGCTCACGCCCGGCTGGTCAGCTCCACGCCGCTGCCGGACTCCACCGTCGCCGCGACCCGGTCGGTCACCCTGACCTTCAGCGAGCGCACAATTCCGGCCTTTTCCGGTTTCGACATCATCAATGCGGCGGGCGACAAGGTCGCGGTCCGCACCTCCGTGGGCGAGGACGGCAAGACCCTGACGGGGGCTTTGGCGCGCCCGCTCACACCCGGCACCTACCGCGTCAACTGGCGCATCGCATCGAGCGACGGCCACCGCATGACGGGATTCTACGCCTTCTCGGTCCGCTAAGGTCGTGCTGGAGGTCGCGGTCATTGTTCTCCGCTGGCTTCAATACAGCGGCGCGGCCGTCCTTCTCGGCGCGCCGCTGTTCCTGCTCTACAGTTTCAGAGGTGCGGACGGCCCCAACCTCGCCTGGGCGCGCCCCACGCTGATCGTCGCGGCGATCGTCGTCGCTCTGGGCTCGGTCGCCGCCCTGGTCGCCCAAACCGCGGTCATGGCCGGGTCGCTGAGCGAGGCCATCAAGCCTGCCTCTCTATCCTTCATGATCACCGGCACGGCCCTGGGCATGGCGATGGTGGCTCGAGCCGCGATCGCGCTCCTGATCCTGGCGGCTTCAATCGTCTTGCGCCGAGGACGAAAGCTGTGGAGTCTGGCGGTGGCGGGCGGGCTCGTCGTCGCCGCCAGCTTCGCCTGGACAGGCCATGGAGCCGCAACCGAAGGACCCGAGGGCCTCATCCACCTCGTGGCCGCCATCATTCACGCCGTCGCAGCCGCCGTTTGGCTTGGAGCGCTGGCGGTCCTGACCCTCCTGCTGCTGCGCCGAACTGCGCCGGACGACCTGACGATCCATCGCGCCTTGCAAGGCTTCGCCGGCATGGGAACCGTGGCTGTGGTCCTGCTGGTCCTGACCGGCCTGGTGAACAGCTGGTTCATGGTCGGACCCGCGCGCATCGGCGACCTGGGCTCCAGCCTTTACGGCCAGCTTCTGATCGCCAAGCTGGCCCTGTTCGGCCTGATGCTCGCCCTCGCGGCCGAACACCGTTTCCGCTCGACACCCGCCTTGGGAATCTTTCTGGTCGCTGGCGAGGATCCTCGGCCTGCGCTTGCTCGCCTGCGACGCAGCGTAATCGCGGAAACAGCGGTCGGGATCGTTCTGCTGGGCCTGGTGGCCGTTATGGGCACGCTGGCACCGCCGTCGGCGATGTGAGGTTGCGCACGCGCTCAGCGAGGCGCACGCGACGACCAGTGGATGTGGTGGATGCGCCAGCCGTCGCTGTGCCGCTTCAGCACCATCGTCTCCGCCGAAAGCCGATCCACCGCTCGATCGTTGAACCGGCCAGTCGTGCGGCCTTCGCTGGTAATCCAGGCGATATCCCCGGACGCCCAGACCGATCTGCGCGCGACCGTCGCTTCGGTCGCGGCGGCGAAGGCGGCGTCGGCACTGAGGTGGTGGGACGCATACTCATCGCGCGAGCGTTCCGCGCCGCCCTCTTCAAAGATCATCACCTCCGGTGTCAGCAGCGCCAAGGCGGCCGCGGTGTCGCCGACCTTGAGGGCGGCATGGAAGGCGTCGACAGCCACTGCGGCATCCGCTGCCTCCGGCGCGACGGAACCTGCGGTGGGACCATGGCCGTGGGCGTGGTCCTGAGCAAAGGCGGGGCTGGTTGAAAGCACGACGAGCGAAACAGCCAGGGCGAGGGAGGCGGGGGACATGAGAGGCTCCGGTTTCGTGTTGATCTGAATGGAGTGAGCCGACCTGCGTCAGGCCGGGGGGTTGTGGCGAGCGAACACGCGAGAGGCGCCTGATCGGAGCACCAGCAAGGTGTCGTAGGGGTCCTTGTGCCCCTGTGGCGTCTCCATGCCGGGCGAACCGAGCGGCATCCCCGGCACGGCGAGGCCCACCGCCGTCGGTCGTTCGCTCAGCAAACGGATGACGTCCGCTGCAGGCACATGGCCCTCGACCAGATAGCCGTCGATCAGCCCGGTGTGGCAGGAGGCCAGGGCGTCGGGAAACCCTCTGGCGATCCGGATCGGCCGAAGGTCGGGCAGGACGTTGACCGTGGCCATGAACCCGGCCTGCCGCATATGCGCGATCCACCCGTCGCAGCAGGGGCAGGTCGGCGTCTTGTAGACGACGAGATTACGCGGCCGGCGTGACTGGGCGCAGGCGGCTCCGCCCGAACCAATAAAGACGGCGGCTCCCAGCAGCAGGCGGCGGTTGATTGTGGCGGAGTTCAAAACGGTTCTCCCTGATCGCTGCGAATGGATCGTCTGGCTTCGACGGGGTCGTTTGCCTTCGGCACCATCCACTCCCGGAGCAAGTGGCGGCCCGGTCGCTCGACGAGACCATGGATGGTGGCGGCGGCGGCGACCGTCAATAGCAGCATCGCCGTCAACTCGGTAGGACCCATCCGGTCACTCGCGCCACCGGGATGTCCCGATCGTTCTCTGCTATCTACGCGGGGCGCGGCTGGTCCCTTTCGTGAGGGGAAGCCGGGACCAGCGCGTATGGCATATGGGGCGTGACGCAGGTGTGCGATGACTGACCATATACAAAGGTTGATTGCGGCGACGTCCCCCGGGGGCGGTGCGCGCCTGGACGCGATGGAAGCGGCGGTCTGGACGCGGATCGGCGTGATCGGCGAGCGCCGCCGCATCGGTCAGGTTCGGCTCGCTGCCGTGGCGCTCGCTCTGATGGTGGGCGTCGCGAATGGTGGACTCATGATGCTCGCGCCGCGACCACAGCCGTCAGAGATGCGGATTTTCTACGTATCGTCCGAACTGTCTCCGCTCGTCACCCTGGACGTCGCGGGATGACGGCCAACTGGAAGTCCGTCGTAATCACCGCGCTGTTGGCGGCCTTGGCCAGCGGTGCCGCGACCTGGGCGAGCGCGACCTGGATCATGCGGGAGCGAGAGGCCCCAAGTCTTCACAGCATCGTCCATGACGAACTCGATTTGAACGCCGATCAGAAACGTCGGCTGGACGCCATCGAAGCCCGGTTCGCCGGACGCCGGCAGGCACTGGAGGCCGAAGTCCGCGCCGCGAACCAGGAACTGGCCGCCGCGATCGCCGCGAGCGACGGTGACACGCCTCAGGTCCAGGCCGCAGTTGATCATTTCCACGTCGCCATGGGCGACCTCCAAAAAGCGACAGTCGGCCATGTCTTCGTGATGAGATCGGTGCTGACGCCCGCCCAGGCCGAGGTCTTCGATGGCCGCGTGGTTGAGGCCTTGCACCAAGACGCTGACTAAGCGCCGCACGTGGAGGAGAACGCGCGCACAGAAGTTCGGGCCTCGCGGGGAGAGCGGGCTGCTTTTACTGCACTGATGACCGCCACCAAGGCTGACCTCTACCGGTTTGTCCGCCGCTACGTCGGCGACGAGGACGAGGCCCACGATGTGCTTCAGGAAGCCTACGCTTCGGCCTGGCTGGCGATACGTCGATACGACCCCGCCCGCCCGTTCGACGTCTGGCTCCGGTCCATAGCCGTCAACAAATGCCGCGACTGGAGCCGGCGCCGCGCGGTCCGCCGGGTCGTGCGCGGTATCATGGGCCTGGACTCCCCCGAAGCGGCGGCCGTGGGCCAGGACGTCCCCTCACCCGAGGCCCGGCTGGACGACCGACGCCAGCTTTCCGAACTACAACGCGCGTTGACGGACCTGCCGGCTTCCCTGAAGGGACCCCTGCTGCTGGCGACGCTCGAAGGGCGCTCCCATGCCGAGATCGCAGCAATTCTCGGCATCACGACCAAGGCCGTGGAAACCCGGATCGCGCGCGCGCGTCAGAAGCTCGGCGAGGCCGTGAAACCGAACGCGCGCACCGGCGCTTGACCTTTGCCTTGTTGGAAAGGTGAACACGCCCGGCATCGCACCGCGCTGTGGCGACCTACGCAAGGGGGTCGGACGCGTGAATGCTTATCTGAACGAACACGCCGAGTAAGGACTCTCTCCTACATTTCGATGCCACACCTCGATCGCGGGACGCTTCTCCGTGGTGCCGCAGCCGGCGGTGGACTGCTCGGGCTTCAAGGCCCGCTGCCGGCATGGGCGCAGACGGGATCGCCGGGGCTGCGGGCCGACCTGCCGACGCAGGCGGGGCCGAATAACGAGCTGACAGTGGGTCATACGCCCTTCACCGTCGGCGGGCGGACGGGTCAAACGGTGACGGTCAATGGCGTGCTTCCCGCGCCGCTGCTACGTCTCCGCGAAGGCCAGAATGCCTACTTCGTGCGCGCCACCGACATCCTGCGCGAGCGGGCCCAAATCAAACGGCAGACCCTCCGAAATCGGCGCTTGCAGCACCGCAAAATCGCCGCCTGAATATCAACCCCGGATGAGGCCATCTCTCCGCTAAATCCGGACCCCGCCTGTCTCAAAACTTCTGACGACGTACACTACCGGAATCCCCCGCGAGTCAGACAAACTCACCGCTGCTATTATACGAGATGGACACGGCTACGACCGGAGCCTTGAGGTCCTCATGCACGATGACGGTCAGGCCGTTCTCCAGCTGGAACCGCGACCACGGAATATCCACGCGGGCGACCCGGTCGGCGACCGGCGCGCTCCTAAGAGGATCGGCCCGGACGACGAAGCATGGGCAAGACTTGCTTTTCACCGTAGCTGTTGGAGCCGACCATAACGACGGTGGCACGGCGCGCAATTGGCGGAAGCTGGCTTGGCTAACAAGTCCCATGACTGGAGACGTTTTGTCGAGGGACAACGGCACGGTGGTAACGTCGGAGATCGCCGCTCGCCATCGCACATCTCAACGACGGCCGCTGACTCGACGCTTCGGGTGGGCTAGAGCAGCCGCCCGCTGAGTTGAATCGAATGTGATCGAGCGGGGGATTCCCATCGGGTCCGAACCGTGAGTCCATGGGTCTTCTGATTGGGAGGCTATTATGGGCAAGGCGCGTTCGGACGATCTTCGGGAGCGTG
>NZ_JBDNHO010000057.1:0-40838 GCF_041688735.1 Brevundimonas sp. | reverse complement strand
CGGCGTCAACATCATGGGCTTCGTCAAGGAGTTCAACGCCCGCACCGAGAAGGAAGTCAAAGGCACGCCCCTGCCGACGGTGATCACCGTCTATCAGGACAAGAGCTTCACCTTCGTCACCAAGACCCCGCCCGCGACCCACTTCATCAAACAAGCCGCCGGGATCACCTCGGGCTCGAAGATGACGGGCCGCGAAGTGGCCGGCAAGATCAAGCGCAGCCAGCTGCGCGAGATCGCCGAGAAGAAGATGAAGGATCTGAACGCGAACGACCTGGACGCCGCGACCAAGATCATCGAAGGCTCGGCTCGCGCCATGGGCCTCAACGTCGTGGAGGGCTGAGAAGATGGCCAATCAAACCAAGCGCACCAAGGCCCGCACCGGCGATACGCTGGTGAACATGCCGTTCGCCGACGCCATCAAGGCCGTCAAGGAAAACGCCACCGCCAAGTTCGACGAGTCGATCGAGATCGCCGTCAATCTGGGTGTCGATCCGCGTCACGCCGACCAGCAGGTCCGCGGCGTGGTGAACCTGCCGTCCGGCACGGGCCGTGACGTTCGCGTCGCCGTCTTCGCCAAGGACGCCAAGGCCGCCGAGGCCCTGGCCGCCGGCGCCGACATCGTGGGCGCCGAGGATCTGTACGAAAAGATCAACGGCGGGTTCATGGACTTCGACCGCGTCATCGCGTCCCCGGACATGATGGCCCTGGTCGGTCGTCTGGGTAAGGTGCTGGGCCCGCGCGGCCTGATGCCCAACCCCAAGGTCGGCACCGTGACCCCGAACGTCGCGCAAGCGGTCAAGGACGCCAAGGGCGGCGCGGTCGAGTTCCGCGTCGAAAAGGCCGGCATCGCCCACGGCGGCATCGGCAAGGCCTCCTTCACCCAGGAAGCCCTCGAAGCCAACGTCCGCGCCTATGTCGACGCCCTGAGCCGCGCGCGACCGTCGGGTGCCAAGGGCACCTACATCAAGCGGATCACCCTGTCCTCGACCATGGGCCCGGGCTTCAAGATCGATCCCGCCTCGCTGGGCGCCTGAACGGTCTGAGCGACTGAAATGAAGAGGGCGGCGACCGCAGGGTCGCCGCCCTTTTTGTTGGGCGCGAAAAGGCAGCTGCGGGGCGCGAAATTCTAGGTCCGTTCGGCCGCGGCCATAAAACAGCCCCTGCGGGCGGTGTGCAGGTGGATGCTGGCGGTGTGGCCGTCGGCGAACCAGTATGTCAGCCGCTCCGCCAGATCGCGTCCCTCGACGACATCGGCATCCGTCATCATCCAGTCGGCATCATAGACACGGGCGGACAGCAGGCGACGCGACAGCATGTCGGGCACGACGCCGGGGGCGAGGTCCGCCTCGGTGGCCATCTCGCGGACGAAGATGGGCCCCTCCGAGCGATACGGGCTGGAAGATGCGTCGAGATGGCGATGGTTCAACAGGATCAGCCGTTCGCCGGGTTCGGCGTCGGTCAGGCTGATGCGGTAGGGCGAGCTGTGGGGTTTGTCGGCGATCATGCGGCGCGCGCCGATCGCCTCCAGCGCCGGATCGGCGAGGGCGAACACGGGCTGGAACGGCGCGAGCGGCAGGGCGCGGATGCGAAAGGTCATGCGGGTCTCCTTCGCCGTCGATGTGACGCGCGGATGATCGGGCGTCTGGCGGGTTTCGGACGTTGCGCGGGGCGCGCTCCATCCCCACAACGGAGGGCATGAACGCGCCCTTCAAGACTTCCGCCGATCCGCTGGACGCCCCGCTGTGGGATTTGTCCGATCTGTATGCATCGCGCGACGACGCGCGCATCGCAGCCGATTTGGAGCGGGCGCGCGGGGTGGTCGCCGAACTGGGCACCTTGCAAGGCCGGCTGGTCGCGGCGCGGGCCGATGCGCGGGGGCTGGGTCAAACGCTGGATCGGGCCGTGAGCCTGTATGAGCAGGTGTCGGACCTGCTGGGCGGGCTGGGAGCCTATGCCTTTCTGGCAGCCTCGACCAACCGCAACGATGCGGGCGCGCAAGGCTTCGAGGCCACGGTGCGCGAGAAGATGACGGCCATCGCCACGCCGACGGTGTGGGTGACGCTGGAGATCAACCAGCTCGACGAAGCCGGGATAGAGGCCGCATTGACCGCGTACCCGGCCGCGGCGCGCTGGCGGCCCTGGCTGCGGCGCGTGCGGGCGATGAAGCCGCATGAACTGTCGCAGGAACTGGAGACCTTCCTGGCCGAGCGCGGACCCATCAGCGCCCAGTGGCCGCGCCTGTTCGACGAGACCCTGGCGGCGATGACGGTGAGGGCGGGCAAGGAGGACCTGACCCTGTCCGAGGCGCTGAATCGTCTGTCCGACCCCAAGACCGCGCGGCGCAAGTCGGCGGCGGAGGGGTTGAGCGTCGCCCTGAAGGCACGAACGTCGACCATGGCGCTGGTGATGAACACGGTCGCCGCCGACAAGGCGCTGGAAGACAGATGGCGCGGGTTCAAGCGGCCTGCCGACGGACGGCATCTGTCCAATGAAGTGGACGGCGAGGCGGTCGATGCGATGGCGCAGGCCGTGGCCGCCGCCTACCCGCGACTGTCGCACCGCTATTACGCGCTCAAGGCCCTGGCCATGGGCAAGGCGAAGCTGGACCAGTGGGACCGCAACGCGCCGCTCGAGACCACGGCCCCGCGCGGCTATGACTGGGCGGCGGGCAAGGCGCTGGTCCTGGAGAGTTTCGCCGACCTGGGCCCCGAGTTCGCCGATAGGGCCGCCGGCTTCTTCGACAAGCCGTGGATCGACGGCAAGGCGCGGTCGGGCAAACAGTCGGGGGCCTATGCCCATCCGGTGACGTCGGACCGGCACCCCTATGTATTTCTGAACTGGATGGGCGAGCGGCGCGACGTGCTGACGCTGGCGCATGAGCTGGGGCATGGCGTGCACCAGACGCTGGCGGCGGGGCAGGGCAGTCTGCTGGCCGACACGCCGCTGACGCTGGCGGAAACCGCGTCGATCTTCGCCGAGGGGCTGACCTTCGACCGGCTGCTGAAGACCGCGCCGAAGGCCGAACATCGCGGGCTTCTGGCGGGACGGATCGAGGACGGGCTCAACACCGTCGTGCGCCAGATCGCCTTCCACCGGTTCGAGACCCGGTTCCATGACGAGCGGGTGGCGGGCGAGGTTCCCGTCGAGCGGATCGGCGAAATCTGGCTGGAAGAGATGCGCGCGTCACTGGGGCCGGCGGTGACGCTAAACGCCGGTTATGAGCACTGGTGGAGTTATGTCAGCCACTTCGTCCACTCGCCCTTCTATGTCTATGCCTATGCCTTCGGCGACCTGCTGGTGGCGGCGTTGATGGAGACGCGGGCCAAGGACCCGGCGGGCTTCACGCCGCTGTATCGCGAACTTCTGGCTGGGGGCGGGTCGCGCGGCTATGTCGAGGCCCTGGCACCGTTCGGGCTTAACCCACGCGATCCGGCGTTCTGGACCATTGGGACGAAACGACTGGAAGGGCTGATCGACCGGTTCGAGGCTATGGCTTGATGTTGTAAATACAGAAATGTACGTACAGGGAGACATCTGCGGAGATTGTCTGGGATCCAAAAAAAGGCCCGACGGAATTTGGTCAAGCACCGCATCGCTTTTGATGTTGCGGTGCAGGTCTTTGACGATCCCAAAGCGACGAGCGAGATGGATCGGATCGTCGTCGGCGAGCAACGTTGGCGGACCATCGGTCGTGTCGGGACGGCGACCATTCTTTTCGTCAGCCACACGTGGATCGATGACGACGGCGAAATCCGGGTGAGGATGATTTCGGCTCGAAAGGCCGACAAACGCGAGGTGAGAGCCTGTGACAGAAGTGACGAGGGATATTTCCGCGGAGCTGGAGGCTTTGGCCACGATGCGGGACGAGGACATAGACTTCAGCGACATTCCACTCGTCACCGACTGGAGCGGCGCAGTCCGCGGCAAATTCTATCGGCCGGAAAAGCAGGCCGTGACCATCCGGCTGGATGCCGATGTGGTCGACTGGTTCAAGGGGCGCGAAACCAAATACCAGACCGCCGTCAACCGCGTGCTGCGCGAATACATGCTGAGCCACCGCAAGTCGGCTTGAGCCTGCGCCAAGGCCCGCTATAAAGCGGCCAACCGATTGATCTGAGTCCCGGACACCATCATGGCCGACCCGCACCCCGCCGATTCCAACGACGCCTATGTTCGCGGCTCCCAGGAGATCAGCGAGCAGGGCTCAACCTTCCACGCCTTCATGGGCCTGGCCAAATGGGGCTCGCTGGTCATCGCGGCGCTGCTGTTGTTGCTCGTGCTGTGGTTCCAGCCGGGCGGCAGCCTCTTCACCGGTCTGATCGCGGCCGTGGTCATGCTGGTCGCCGGCTGGTTCCTGCTGAAGTCCGGCAAGGCCGCACGCTGAAGTCGGCCTTCTTCCGCAAGGGGAGAAGGACAGTTCTGTTTTTGACGCGCCGTCCCGGATAAGCCTAACGTTCGTCGTCCAATCTTGACGGAGGGATTCGTTTGGCTGTCGCCATCGCCGTGACCCGCGAACGCCGAGACGGCGAGACGCGCTGCGCCGTCACTCCGGACACGGTCAGGAAGCTGATCGCCATGGGCGCGACCGTGACGGTCGAGGCCGGAACGGGGACGGGTTCGTCCATGCCCGACGCGGACTATGTCGCCGCAGGCGCGACGGTCGCTCCGGACACCAAGGCGGTCCTGTCGAACGCCGACATCGTGCTGAAGGTGCGCGGCCCGACGGCGCAGGAGACCAGCGCGCTGAAGCCCGGTGCCATCGTCGTAGCCCTGCTGGACGCTTATCGCGACAAGGAGACGGTGACGGCGCTGGCCCAGGCCAATGCGACCGCCTTCGCCATGGAGTTCGTGCCGCGGATTTCGCGGGCCCAGGTGATGGACGCGCTGTCGTCACAGGCGAACCTGGCGGGATATCGCGCGGTGATCGAGGCGGCCTCCGCCTATGGACGCGGCTTCCCGATGATGATAACGGCGGCGGGCACGGTCGCCCCGGCCAAGGTCTTCATCATGGGCGTGGGCGTGGCGGGCCTGCAGGCCATCGCCACGGCGCGGCGGATGGGGGCGGTCGTCACCGCCACCGACGTACGGCCCGCGACCAAGGAGCAGGTAGAATCTCTCGGGGCAAAGTTCCTCGCCGTCGAGGACGAGGAGTTCAGGAACGCCCAGACCGCCGGCGGCTATGCCAAGCCGATGTCGCCCGAGTATCAGGCCAAACAGGCCGAGCTGACCGGCGAGCATATCAAGAAGCAGGACATCGTCATCACCACCGCCCTGATCCCCGGCCGCGCGGCGCCGGTGCTGGTCACCGCCGCCCAGGTGGCGACGATGAAGCCGGGGTCGGTGATCATCGATCTGGCCATCGAGAACGGCGGCAATGTCGAGGGCGGCAAGCTGGGCGAGACCGTGGTCACCGCGAACGGTGTCTCCCTGGTCGGTATTGCCAACCTGCCGGGCCGGATCGCGTCCGACGCTTCGTCGCTCTACGCCAAGAACCTGGTCGCCTTCGTCGGCCTGATGATCAAGGACGGGGCGCTGGCTTTGGATATGGAGGACGAGATCCTGAAGGCGGCGGCGGTTACGCACGGCGGGGCGGTGGTGCATGAGGGGGTGAGGGGGTGAGCGACGTCAAGAAGCAGCATCCGATCATGGGAGTCACAATTTTCGCCGGTATTGCTGTGCTTCTTCTCGCTCTGTCCTACTGCCAAGAATTGCCGAAGCACGCCTTCGAACGCGAAGCTGCGGCGATCGATGCACGGCCCGGCACGAGGCTCATCGATACGATGAAAACTGGCGACCTAGCATCGCCGATCACTTGGATTCGTCCCAACCAAACCATGTGGCGTTACGCAGTCCCCGACCCGGTTCAAACTGACCGTTTTGCGGTTATGGCCTTTCATTTTGAACATGAACCGTCAGCATACATGATCGATGCTGATTGCCCGGAACGTCGCTTATATTACGCGGGTTTAGACGAGCCTGAAGATGCTGTGCCGATGAGAGATGTTTTTGGACGTTCCGTTTCATCTGGTGACGGTAGAATTTTCAGGATGGTGGAGAATGCTCCAGAGCCCGACCCGAAACTCTTGGCGGCATTCTGCAATACTGATTGGACACTGGAACGCAGCGAGTTACGAACCGCGCAGGGTAACTGAACATGGAACACGTCGATCCCACCGTCTTCCGCCTGGCCATCTTCGTGCTGGCGATCTTCGTCGGCTACTATGTGGTCTGGAGCGTCACGCCGGCGTTGCACACGCCGCTGATGGCCGTGACCAATGCCATCTCCTCGGTGATCGTGGTCGGCGGGCTGATCGCGGCGGCGGCCTTAGGTGGGGACGGCGGGTCCGACGGCTGGATCGCCAAGGGGGCGGGGGTGGCGGCGGTGACGCTGGCATCCGTCAACATCTTCGGCGGCTTCATGGTCACCCGCCGCATGCTGGCCATGTACAAGAAGAAGGAACGGCCCCCCGCGCCCGCCAAGGCGGAGGCCGCCAAGCCTTGACCCTCGACGTCAATCAGTTCGCGGTCGGCGTGTCCTGGGTCGCCACGACGATCGGGGTGGGCCTGTGGCTGTGGAGCTGGCTGCGCCAGAAGGATGCGATCCAGAAGCTGCGCTTCATGGATTGCGGCGCCGCGCTGCTGTTCGCCTCGGTCCTGCTGCGAATCGTCATTCAGGAAAGGGCGATGAGCGTCTGGGACTGGGCCATGATCTTCGTCGGACCGCTGTTCATCGCCGCCGCCCTGTGGCGGCTGGGGCGGACGGCCTGTCCGCCGGGAGGGCGGTGATGGACAAGCCGGTCACGACGCTGGACCACGCACTGGAAGCTATTCGAAACGAGCGGCCGGCCGCTCGCGCACTTGGCGTGGAACTGATCGGTGTGGTTGGCTCGGTTGCGCGGGGAGACGCGCGCGCGGACAGCGATGTCGATGTGGTCTATGACGTGATCGGACGGCCGCCCTTGTTCGATCTCGGCGCGATCGTGGTCGAGCTTGAGGCCCGGTTGGGACGACCGGTCGATCTCATTGGCCGACAAGCCATGAAACCGGACCGTTGGGCCTATATGGGCCGGGATCTGGTTGTTGCCTGATGGAAGAGGCGGTCCGGATCAAACTCGAAGATATGCGGGACAACGCCGTCAAGGCGTTGAGCTTCCTGGATTTTCGGACACCGGCGGACCTGGAGGCAGAGCCCCTCCGCGCCTATGCGATCCTGCATGCCGTCCAGATGGTAGGTGAGGCCGCGCGAAAGGTGCCTCAAATCGTTCGTGAGGCGGCCCCGTCGGTGGCCTGGCAGGCGTCTGTCGCGATGCGCAAAATCCTGGTGCACGACTACGGCAAAGTCAGTTTTCAAATTCTCGTCGATACTGTTCGCGATGACTTCCCACCGTTGATCGCAAATCTCGAACGTCTGCTGGGGCAAGACGACACATGAACGCATCCATCGCGGCCCTGGCCTATCTGGTCTCGGGCGTCCTGTTCATCCTCAGCCTGCGCGGGCTGTCGAGCCCGGAGACGAGCCGGCGGGGCAATACCTTCGGCATGATCGGCATGGCGCTTGCGGTCGGGGTGACCTTGGCGACCCTGTGGTCGACCGGCACGCTGGACCCGCTGACCCTCGGCCTGATCGCCGGGGGCGTGATCGTCGGCGGTGGCGCGGGCGCGCTGATCGCGGCCAAGGTGCAGATGACCCAGATGCCGCAACTGGTCGCGGCCTTCCACAGCCTGGTCGGCATGGCGGCCTGTCTGGTGGCCATCGGCGCGGTCTATGCGCCCGAGAGCTTCGGCATCGCCACGGCCGGAGGCGGCATCAAGACGCTGTCGATCGTCGAGCTGGCGCTGGGCGTGGCCATCGGCGCGGTGACCTTCACCGGCTCGGTCATCGCCTTCGCCAAGCTGAACGGAAACATGAGCGGGGCACCGATCATCCTGCCGGCGCGGCACCTGATCAATATCGGCCTGGCGCTGGGGCTGGTCTTCCTGATCGGCATCATGATCGGCACGGGCGGGACGGCGACCTGGGCCTTCTGGGGCGTGTTCGCCCTCGCCCTGATCCTCGGCGCGACGCTGATCATTCCCATCGGCGGGGCCGACATGCCGGTAGTGGTGTCGATGCTCAACTCCTACTCCGGCTGGGCTGCGGCGGCGCTGGGCTTCACGCTCGAGAACATCGCCCTGATCATCACCGGGGCGCTGGTCGGCAGCTCGGGCGCGATCCTGAGCTACATCATGTGCAAGGCCATGAACCGCAGCTTCATCTCGGTGATCCTGGGCGGGTTCGGCGGCGATGCGGCGGCGGGACCCGCCGGCGCGGTCGAGACCCGGCCGGTCAAACAGGGCTCGGCCGAGGACGCCGCCTTCATCATGAAGAACGCCTCCAAGGTCATCATCGTGCCCGGCTACGGCATGGCCGTGGCCCAGGCCCAGCACGCGCTGCGCGAGATGGCCGACAAGCTGAAGGCCGAGGGGGTAGAGGTGAAATACGCCATTCACCCCGTCGCCGGTCGCATGCCCGGCCACATGAACGTGCTGCTGGCCGAGGCCAATGTGCCCTATGACGAGGTCTTCGAACTGGAGGACATCAACTCGGAGTTCTCCTCCGCCGACGTCGCCTTCGTCATCGGCGCCAACGACGTCACCAACCCCGCCGCCAAGACCGATCCGCAATCGCCTATCTACGGCATGCCTATTCTGGACGTCGAGAAGGCGGGGACCGTGTTGTTCATCAAGCGCGGCATGGCGGCGGGCTATGCGGGGGTGGAGAATGAGCTGTTCTTCCGCGACAACACCATGATGCTGTTCGCCGACGCCAAGAAGATGGTTGAGGGGATCGTGAAGGGGCTTTGAGGCCCACACTGCGTCAGCGTGTCCGCCCCTTTGCGACATCGCGTCGGCCCCATCGCGGTCTCTCGCGCGTTATGATCCATGAACGCCGACCCCCTGCGGTCGGAGCGCCGCAAGGACTGTCTCCATGGTCAACAAGATACTCGCTCCCGACGACCTCGCCCTGGCGGAAGAGAAGGACGCCGAGCCCGTCATCCACCACGAGCCGAAGGGCTTTTCCGACCGGTTCGCGCTGGGCTTCACCAAACTGCTGCGGTTCCTGGCCGACACCTTCTTCGCCAAGCGGTACGGTCACAGGGCAATTGTTCTGGAGACCGTGGCGGCGGTGCCGGGCATGGTCGGGGCGACGCTGCAGCATCTGAAATGCCTGCGCCAGATGAAGGACGACGAGGGCTGGATCCGCACCCTGATGGAGGAGGCGGAGAACGAGCGAATGCACCTGATGACCTTCATCCAGATCGCACAGCCGACCTGGTTCGAGCGGCTGGTGATCCAGCTGGCCCAGGCCGTCTTCTACATCGGCTTCTTCCTGCTCTATCTGATCTCGCCGCGAACGGCGCACCGGGTGGTCGGCTATTTCGAGGAGGAGGCCGTCGTCAGCTACACCATGTATCTGAAGGAGATCGACGAGGGCCGGTCGCCCAATGTGCCGGCACCCGCCATCGCCATCCACTACTGGAAACTGCCGGCCGACGCGACGTTGCGCGACGTCGTTCTGGTGGTCAGGGCCGACGAGGCTCATCACCGCGACGTCAACCACGGCTTTGCCAGCACATTGGCCAAGGAGCCGCCGAGTCAGCTAAGCTCGGCCCCCTATCCGCCCCACGCCACGGAGCTGAAAGGCGCAGCCTGACCGGGAGCGGCGAATGGCCGAACCGAAGACAAGACCCACCGATGTGCCGGTCGCGGACTTCATCGCCGCCATCGAGAACCCCGGCCGACGGGCTGACGCGGAGACTGTGAAGGCGCTGTTCGCCGCAGTCACGGGCGAGGCTCCCGTCATGTGGGGGAAGTCCATTGTTGGCTATGGCTCATACCGTGCGGCGTCGGGCGACTGGCCGATTATCGGCTTCTCGCCAAGGAAGGCCCAGCTGGTTCTCTATCTCATGGACCAGCTTGCGGACCGGTCAGGGCGCGTCGCCCGGCTGGGCAAGGTGACGACCAGGGGCGGCTGCCTCTATCTTACGAAGCTGGCCAATGTGGACATGGCCGAACTGCGTGATCTCGCCACGGCATCGGTCGCCTGGATGCGCGAGACGCACCCGGCGGCCTGATCAGGCTGCCATGCGGAAGTCTTCGGACGGGTCGAAGAGGGGGCGCGCTTCGTCCCACAGGGCGTCCTCGTCAGCGTAGCGGGCGCTGGCGCTGGCGTCGATGACGTCGATCACCTGTTCTTCCAGCCGGTCCCAGACGACCGCCAGATCGCCGCAACCCTCGGCCTCGCAAGGCACGATCAGGTAGCGGGAGGCGATGACGGAAGCGTGGGCGGCGAAGGCGCGGGTCATGGGGTGTCTCCGTGTCGGGTGTCTGTGTTGAGTTCCACCTTGAAGCAGCATTGCGTCAGAAACGGTCGCATGCGATATTGGTTCCATGAGACACGACAAGGCGGCGATGGTGATCGAGCTGGCGCGGCGGATGGCCGCCAGCGCCGAGGGCCTGACGCTGGACGAGATGGCTCGCGAGTCGGGCGTGGGTCGGCGCACTGCGGAGCGGATGCGAGACGCCGTGCTGTCGCTGTTTCCCCAGGCCGAGGAAGTCTCGGATCCGCCGTCCAAGCGCTGGCGCATCCGGGGCGGGCTGTCCGCCTTTGAACAGGCCCCGACGACCGAGGAACTGGTCGAGCTGAACAAGGCGGCCCAGGGCTTGCGTTTCAGCGGAGAGCCGGGCCGGGCGTCAGCGCTGGAGGGGCTGGAGCGCAAGTTGAAGTCGGCCATGCGGTCGACGACGCTGAACCGGCTGGCCCCTGACCTCGAGGCGCTGGTGCGGGCCGAGACCATCGCCGTGATGGCCGGGCCGCGCCCCTCGGCGGACGAGGCGGTGCTGGCCGAGATCCGACAGGCGATCCTCGCGGGCCAGCCCCTGGGCTTCATCTACAGCCGACCGGGCGCGGAGGCCCGCCGTCGCTCGGTCGCGCCGTGCGGGGTCATGTTCGGCCGGGCCAACTATCTGGTCGCGGCGGATCGCGAGAGCGACCGCATCCAGACCTTCCGCCTCGACCGGATGAGCGCGGTGAAGGCCGAGCCGGGCATCGCCGCGCCCCCCGCCGATTTCGACCTCCAGGTCTTCGCCAGCCAGTCCTTCGGCATCTATCAGGACGAGATCGAGGATGTGGTGCTGCGGGTGTCGCCGGAGGGCGCGGTCGAGGCCACGGCCTGGCGCTGGCACCCGACGCAGTCGGTGGAAGACGAGGCCGATGGCGGCGTGGTGGTGCGGTTCAGGGCCAGCGGCATGCGCGAACTGGCCTGGCACCTGTTCAGCTGGGGCGATCAGGTGGAGATCGTGGCGCCGGACAGGTTGAAGTCGGTGATGCGAGCCGAGTTGGACGCGGCCCGGCGGGCGCTCGAAGCGACGTCGGCCTAAAGCTGACAGGATCGTGCCCGCCACGAACCAGCCGATGAATGAGGCGGCGGTGATCGCTTAAGCGACCACCAGAACGAACAATCCGTGTGTCTTCAACAAACGCGTTGCGCCGCAACGCGCCGGCCGCGACACGCTTCGCGGCTGCCGCCATTCATCCCCCCGCGAACGGATACGGGCTGACCGACTTGGACCAGTCGTCGACCACCAGCGGGCGGTCGATGGGGGGGGCGGCGCGTTCGGCGCAGGGGTGGCGGTGGCACAGGCGGCAGGCGGGACCGATGGGGGTGACCTCGGGCGCCGTCAGGTCCAGGCCGCGGGCGTAGGTCAGGCGATGGGCGTGCTTCAGCTCGCAGCCCAGACCGATGGCGAGGTCGTGGCCCTCGGTGAAGGCGTCGTGCCCCGCTCTGCCGTGACCTTGGCGGTCCACCGTCCGCGCCAGGGTGAACCAACGCTGACCGTCGGGGGTCTCGATGATCTGGGTGATGACGCGACCCGGCGTGCGGAAGGCGCTGTGCAGCCGCCAGCGCGGGCAGGCCCCGCCGAAGCGCGAGAAGGGAAAGGCACCCGAGGCGAACCGTTTGGAAATGTTGCCCGCCTGATCGACCCGCATGAGGAAGAAGGGCACGCCCCTCGCCGTGGGCCGTGAAAGCGTGGTCAGGCGGTGGGCGGCCTGTTCGTAGCTGACCCCGAACCGGGCCTGGAGGCGGCCGAGGTCGTAACCGGTCTGCTCCGCCGTGTGCTGGAACGGGCCGTAGGGCATCAGGATGGCGGCGGCGAGGGTGTTGGTCAGGGAGACCTTGAGCAGGCGGCGGGTCGGTTCGTCCGGCGCAGCGGCGGCGTCGGCGAGGGCGGTCAGTTCGGCATCATGCTCGGACAGGGCCAGCTGGAAAGCCACGGCGAAGGCGCGCGAGGAGGGGCCCAGGGTCTCTGACAGCAGGAGCCGCTTGCGGTGCGGATCATAGCGGCGGGTCCATTCGACCATGACCTCAGCGGGCAGGGTGCGGACGCTGAGCCCATGACGGAACTGCAGGCGGGCGCGGACGCGGGTCTCGAATGGTTCGCCGGCGGCGTCGGCGGCGAGGGCCTCGGCCAGGATTTCACCCAGACCGTCCAGCTCGGGGAAGTGGTTGCGGCGTGACTGGACATATTCGCGCACCCACTCCGCCGGGCTGTCGTCGCCGCTTCCGGTGTCGGCGCCGTCGCGGGCACGGCGGTCGGCGAAAGCGCGGTAGAGGCGCAGCAGGGCGTCGGCGGCGGCGGGCTGGTCCTCGGCCAGTTGCACGATCTCGTGGCGCGGCACGGTCAGGCCGTGGAAGACCGGATCGGCGAAGGCTTCGGCCAGTTCGGCTTCCGAGGCGGGGCCGGCGGATTGACCCAGGGTGCGCAGATCGACGTCATAGGTGTCGGCCAGCCGCAGCAGCAGCTGGGCCGAGACGGGGCGCTGGTTGCGCTCGATGTGGTTGAGATAGGAGGGCGAGACGCCCAGATCGCCGGCCATGGCGGTCTGGGTCAGGGCCAGATCGCGGCGCAGCCGTTTGAGGCGGCCTCCGAGGAACAGCTTGCGATCAGCGGCGACGTCCATGTGCGGAGAATGTCACAAAATGACTTAACAGCAAGTGTCATATTATGACTGAATGACACGAAATGGGCGCTACGGGCTGTGTCATTCATGACTGACGCGTGTTCTTGTCCTCGAAACCGGCGGTGATGTCCGCCGTCTGGAGCCGAGACCGATATGACCAGCTTCGCCCATCTCGTTCCGTCGCCCGTCGGCCGTTTCGACGGAATCGAGCGGCCCTACACGCCGGACGACGTCCGTCGCCTGCGCGGCTCGGTGCCGATCACCCACACCCTGGCCGAGCGCGGCGCCAACCGGCTGTGGGAGCTGCTGCATGACGAGCCCTATATCAACGCCCTCGGGGCGGTGACCGGCAACCAGGCGATGCAGATGGTCCGGGCCGGGCTCAAGGCCATCTATCTGTCGGGCTGGCAGGTCGCCGCCGACGCCAATACGGCCGGGGCCATGTATCCGGATCAGTCGCTGTACCCGGCCAATGCGGCGCCTGAGCTGTGCCGTCGCATCAACCGCACCCTGCAACGCGCCGACCAGATCGAGCACGCCGAGGGCGGCGCAAAGCGGGACTGGTTCGCGCCCATCGTCGCCGACGCCGAGGCCGGCTTCGGCGGCCCGTTGAACAGCTTCGAGATCATGAAGGCCTTCATCGAGGCGGGGGCCGCGGGCGTCCATTTCGAGGACCAGCTGGCGTCCGAGAAGAAGTGTGGGCATCTGGGCGGCAAGGTGCTGATCCCGACCCAGGCGCATGAGCGCAATCTGATCGCGGCGCGTCTGGCCGCTGACATCATGGGCGCCCCGACCCTGATCCTGGCCCGCACCGACGCCGAAAGCGCCCAGCTGATCACCTCGGACGTCGACGAGCGCGACCGGCCCTTCATCGACCGCGAGAGCCGCACGCCCGAGGGCTTCTTCCGGTTAAAGGCGGGGACTGGACTGGACCACTGCATCGCCCGCGGCCTGGCCTATGCGAAATACGCCGACGTCCTGTGGTGGGAGACGTCGCATCCCGATCTGGAGGATGCGCGTCGCTTCGCCGAGGCCGTGCACAAGCAGCATCCGGGCAAGCTGCTGGCCTACAACTGTTCGCCCTCGTTCAACTGGAAGGCCAAGCTGGACGACGCCACCATCGCCAAGTTCCAGCGCGAGCTGGGGGCCATGGGCTACAAATTCCAGTTCGTGACCCTGGCCGGCTTCCACAGCCTGAACAATGCGATGTTCGAGCTGGCCGACGGCTACCGCGACCGCGGCATGACGGCCTATTCCGAGCTGCAGCAGCGCGAGTTCGCCAATGAGGCCATTGGCTACACCGCCACCCGCCATCAGCGCGAGGTCGGCACCGGCTATTTCGATCAGGTCGCCACCGTCATCTCGAACGGCCAGTCGTCGACGACCGCGCTGAAGGATTCCACCGAGACCGCCCAGTTCGTGGCGGCCGAATAGGCAGGAGAGAGACCATGCAACCCCTGAACAGCCCCACGGCCATCATCGATTTCTGTCTGGCACCCCTGAACCTGGACACCGGAACCGATTCCGAGCGCGAGGTGCGTCGCCGCCTTGAGCATGTGATCAAGACCTTCCGCGCCAAGGCGGCCCAGCCGGTCAGCGTCGATTTCTCGTCCATGCCCTCGCAGGTCATCAACGAGGCGGCGCACGGCTACGAATAGGCGTCAGGCGGCGATGCGCCGGCCGGCTTCGGGCAGGTTGACCACGAGGTCGATGAGTTCGGCGGCTTCGAAGGGCTTGGCCATGTGACGATCCGCGCCGGCCGCCTCGGCGGCAGCGATATGTTCGGACAGGGCGTTGGCCGTCAGCATGACGATGGGCGTCCGCTCCAGACCCATCACCGCCTCGTGCAGGCGGATCTCCCGGGTGGCGGCCAGACCGTCCATCACGGGCATCTGCATGTCCATCAGGATGATGTCGAAGACCGAGTCCCTGGCGGCGGCCAGCGCCTGGGCGCCGTCCTCGACGGAGGTCAGGATCACGTCGATCTGGCCCAGGATCATCTCCACCACCTTGCGGTTCACGGGGTGATCGTCGGCCATCAGCACCCGGACGGCCGGCCGGTCGGCCACATCGACGCAGACCGGTAGCGGCTGGGCGATCGCCGGTGCCACGGTCGGGCGGAAGGGCAGCGTCAGGATGAAGGCCGAGCCGCCGCCCGTCTCGCTTTCGCAGTCCAGATCGCCGCCCATGATGTCGGCCAGCTGGCGCGAAATGGCTAGGCCGAGGCCAGAGCCGCCAAAGCGACGAGTGATGGCCCCGTCAGCCTGTTCAAATCGGGAGAACAGGCGTCCCCGGGCGTCGGAATCGAAGCCGATGCCCGTGTCCTCGACGGAGAACCGCAGGGTTTTCAGGCCGTCCCGGTCAGGCCCCGCGGCGACGGTCAGGCTGACGAAGCCCGCGCCGGTGAATTTGACGGCGTTGGACACAAGGTTGGTCAGGATCTGCTTCAGGCGAACCATGTCGCCGACGATCCAGCAGTCAGCCTCGGGCGCGATCTCCACGAAGAACTGGAGCCCCTTGGCCTGGGCCGTGGCTTCATACAGTTGGGCGGCTTCTCGTACCGCGCGCCCCAGATCGAAGACGTCCTCGGCCAGTTCCATCCGGCCGGACTCGACGCGCGCGAGGTCCAGTATGTCGCTCAGAAGTACCTGCAGCGTCTGCCCGGACGACTGTATCAACTCCAGCATCTCGGCTTGCCGGTAGGACAGCTCGGTCTTTGCCAACGCCTGGGCCAGGCCGATGACACCGTTCAGGGGGGTGCGGATCTCATGACTCATATTGGCCAGGAACTGGCTCTTGGCTGTGTTGGCCGATTCTGCGGCGTCGCGCGCCTCTGCCAGAGCTCCGGCGGCGTTCTTCAGATCGGTGATGTCGGTACAGACGGTGACGATGCCGCCCGCCGCGGTGCGCCGTTCCGAGACCCGCAGCCAGCGACCGCCCGCGATCCTTTGCTCGACGGTGTTCGACAGGGCGCGCCTGCAGTCCAGCCGCTCCGATACCCATTCGTCCTCTCGCCCGCGCGCCTCGGCGTACAGACCCTCGCTCAGGCCGATCTGGATGATCTCGCGGAAGGTCATGCCGACCTGAAGGTTGGACGACAGCTCAGGATTCAGCTCGTCGTAACGTTGGTTCCAAAGCACCAGCCGGTCCTCGGCGTCATAGAATGCCAAACCTTCCGGCATGGCGTCGATCGCCTCGCGCAACCGCTTGAGGGCGCCTGAATGCGAGGCCCAAATCATCCAGCCGATCACGCCGGCGACGCCGGCGATCGCCAGAGCCATGGCCACGATCACGCCCGTCATGACCGCGCCGGAGACCGTCAGGGCCGTGTCGACCTGAGGTCGCGAGGCGATCACCATGGCGCTCATGGCCGTGAAATGCAGGAAGCCCACCGCGAGGGTGCCACCCAGTGCGGTCGCCAGTCTGCGCCGCAGTCCGGGTCCATAGACGATTCCGCCGCTGATCAAGGCCAGGACGAGGCCTCCGCCGATCGCAAGCGCGGCCATGTCGGGATGCCAGCTGATGGCACCGCCCAGCCGCAGGCCGGAGATGCCGAAAAAATGCATGCCCGCGACCCCTGCCAGCGCAACCGCGCTTGAGAGGGTGCGATACAGGCGGGTCGGGCGCGCCATCACGGTTCCGGCGGCCAGGCCGAAACTGCCGAGAGCGAGGGCGAATGAGCCGACGGTCGGCCAAACGGCGTAGCTGATCTGCTGGTCGGGCTGATAGCCGTGCAGGGCGACGAAATGGGTGGTGAACACCGCCAGGCCCGAGATGAAGGCCGCAAGAACAATGCCGTCTCGTCGCCTGGAACCCGTCTGAAGCCGGGCGGCGGCAAGCAAATTCAGGGCTGTCGCCAACCCGAGGAGACAGATCATCCCCGCGGCTACCAGCCAGCGGGCGTCATGCTCGGTCGTGATGGAATACAGGATCTGGTCCAAAAAGGCCCCCTATGCGCGCGACCATGGCGCAAAGAGGTGAAGAAACCGTGGGGCTGAACCCGAATTCAGGTTCAGGTGGTGGCGGCGCCGACCTCAAAAGTGTGGCCGGCCACGTTCACCGGATTGACCTGCCGCTCGCCGCGCCGAACCTCGAAATGCAGATGGGGCCCGGTGGACCGACCGGTGGAACCGACCAGACCGATGCGAAGGCCGGCATCTACGGTCTCGCCCGAGGCCACGTCGATGCGGCTGAGATGGGCGTACAGGGTCGTCATGCCGTTCGGGTGGCGAATCTCGACGAAGCGGCCGTAACCCGCCGCATCGTAACCGGTGCGCAGAACGCGGCCTTCGGCGGATGAAAAGACGCTGGTGCCCTGCGGAGCGGCGATGTCCACGCCTTCGTGACGACGCGCGGCGGCCTCGGCCCGAAGACGCCGCATGCCGAAGGGCGAGTTTATGCCATGGCCCTTCACAGGCATTTCAAAGGCGATCAGGCGGGTGACTGGACCGGCCGGCTCGGCGACCGCGGTCATCGGCGGCGCTTCGGGCACGGCTAACGCGCCGTCGTTCGGCGCGGGTCCCGACGTCAGCGGGGCGGCGGCCATGGCGAGCACGGCGACCGCGCCCCAGGCGGCACCCTGGCCAGAATGAAACAGAAACGACCGGGCGGTCGGCAACAGGCGTCGCATGGGCGGCGTCAGCTCCGTCTTGGCTCGGATGAGCGGGGATTTGAGACGCCGGGGAGCCGCGAATGCGCGAAGGTCGTTGACGTCTGGTGAGGTCGCCTTGTCGGGGGTGGCCGGGGCGACTTTGGGGCGCCAGGGGGTGGCAGTTCGTCGCAGGCGGGAACCAAGCGAAAGGGCGCGCGCCCGAAGCCGCGCGCCCTCGCTCAGGCTGGGTTCAGTGCGCCTAGAGCGGCAGTTTGAAGGTGATCGCGCCCACGTGGCTGTCAGCCGCGTCACCGAAGCGACCGCGATAACCGAACGACAATCGGCCCGGCCCGACCTGGGCCTCGACCCCGGCCGAGGCGATCAGGGAACCGCCGAACGGATCCTCGAAGTCGCGTTGCAGGATCTGGGCGGGATTGGCGGCGATGCCGACCCGAACTGCGTCGTTGCCGTCGCTGAAGGAGTCGCGATAACCGCCTTCGACCCAGAAGCCGACGCCGTCGCCGCCGCCTTCAGCGCGAAGCGAGACCTCGCCGCTGGCCCCCTTGAGCGTGCGATCCTGATAGGCGTACTGGGCGGCGACGCCCTGTTCGACATAGCCGTTGACGTCCGTGGAGACGAAGTTGACCGCAGCGCGGGGCGACAGGGCGATGCCGCCCATGTCGAACCACAGGCCGCCCTGGAGCCGGGCACCCAGGCTGCCGCCGTCGGTCTCGCCCGTATGGACGATGGGGGCCAGAGCCGTGACGCGGGTAATGTCGTCATACTGGTCGATCGACCCGCCCGCCGTGGCGTTCATGAACAGGTTTCCGGACCGCCAGCCGGCGTAGAAGTCCAAGGCATAGGTCTGGACGTCGAAGGCCATGGCACCCGCCTCGACTTCGGCCGTCCGGAACGTGCCGGCGAGGCCGAAGCGCATGCTGTCTGACATGACATGATCAAGGCCGACACGGCCACCCCAGCCGGTTGCGTCCGCCGCCGCAACCACGCCACGAGCGTCGGTTTCGACACTGTCGGCGATGACGCCGAAGGTCATGCGCGTGCCCTCCTGCCAGGCAGCGCGTCCCGAGAGATGCTCGCTGGACAGGTCCAGCAGGTCTTCGCGCTGGCGGAAGCCGGTCTCGCCCTGCACGGTCGATTGAGCTCCAATGTCGCCGTAGTAGAGGTAGTCGTTGGCCAGCCTGGCGATCAACTGGTGGCCCGCGGCGGTCGGATGCACGCCGTCCCAGAACAGGAAGGTGCTGGGCGTGGCGCAGACTATTCCGCCGATGAAGCAGGCGTCCGTTACATTGGTCAGACCGAAGGCCGTCGGATTGGCGGCGAGGGTGGTGCCGATCTTGAAGATATCGAACAGGATGATGTTGGTCCCGGGCCGGGCTGCAGCCGTGGTCATCAGTCCGCTGAGCAGGGCGTTGTTGAACGATGTGCCGGCAAACTCGGCCAGTGGAGCGGCAGCCGTACCGCGAAACGCCGGGGCGTTTCCAAGGCTGGGAATGTTGCCGACCAGAATGGTGCCGGCACCGGCGCCGGCGACGCTGTTGACAATGAAGTTTAGGTCCGTCGCCGCCGAGAGGACGACTGGAGTAATGGCACCGACCGGGTTGCTCGAGGCACCGGCGGCGGGCAGGCCCTGGAAGATGTTGTTGGCGCCGCCGAGGATGCTGACCAGATCGGTTGAGCGGAAGGTGCCGCCGGCGCTCGTATAGGCCAGCAGTTGGTTGCGCATCCCGGGCGGGAAGGCCGATGAGTCCGTCCGCGAACCGCCGTAGGCGTAGTTGATGCTGCCTGTGACGGGGGCACCGGCGGCCGAGCGGCCGGCGTTGAAGCCCAGCAATTCAGTGAACACCGGACCGTTCGAGAACCGGCCCTGGAAATTAGGCGGCGACGTCGGCTGTGTGTTGCCGGTCGCGGCAAACAGGTTGCCGTTGTCGCTCAGACTGTCGCCGAACACGACCAGGCGATTGTAGGTCTGGGCCTGAGCGGCGCTGGTGGCGGCCGCCAAGGCGGCCACGACCAGTGCGGCCGAGCAGGCGTTGCGCAGGAAACGAGACATCGATGAACCTCCCTCGGCCGTCATGATG
This sequence comes from Brevundimonas sp., assembly GCF_041688735.1. GTDB lineage: Bacteria > Pseudomonadota > Alphaproteobacteria > Caulobacterales > Caulobacteraceae > Brevundimonas. Next base: position 21,145 of record NZ_JBDNHO010000057.1, on the reverse strand, counting down.
CGACCGTTATGTGGCACTCTGCGCCGCTTTTGCGTGGGCGCAAGATGCCGCCGGGGAAGCTTTCAGTGCAGCATTCGAAATCGCAGCGTTCCGGCAACACTCTTCAGCGCGCGGAGCGAATCCGGATCGTAGTCGCGATCGACGTCGGTGATGACGTAGCCGGAGCGTTCGTCCGTCTTCAGATGTTGTCCCAAGATATTCAGACCCGCGCTCGCGACGGCGCGGTTCAGTTCGGCCAGCACGCCGGGCTGGTTGCGGTGGATGTGCAGGATGCGGTGCGCGCCCGAGACCTCGGCCAGCTGCACGTTCGGCAGGTTGACGCAAAAGGTGGTGTCGCCCCGGTTCAGATATGCCAGCAGGCGCTCGGCCGCGAATTCGCCGATGGCCTCCTGAGCCTCTTCGGTCGAGCCCCCGATATGGGGCGTCAGGATGACGTTCTTCAGGCCACGCAGGGGGCTGTCGAACGGCTCGGCGTTGGTCGCGGGCTCGTCCGGAAAGACGTCCAGCGCCGCCCCGCCGATGCGGCCTGACCCCAAGGCCTGGGCCAGCGCCCCGATATCCGCGACATGCCCGCGCGACAGGTTCAACAGCAGGGCACCCGGCTTCATGCGTGAGAGCTCGGCCGCCCCGATCAGGCCCGCATTCTCCGCCCGCCCGTCCACATGCAGGCTGACCACGTCGCTTTCGGCCAGCAGGGCCGCCAACGACGGCATCCGGCGCGCATTGCCCAGCGCCAGCCGCTCGGTCAGGTCGTGGAAGATCACACGCATACCAAGCCCTTCGGCCAGCACCGACAGCTGCGAGCCGATGGCCCCGTAGCCGACGATGCCCAGCGTCTTGCCGCGCAATTCGCGCGCGCCGGTGGCGGACTTGTTCCACTCGCCGCAGTGCATGGCCGCGGACTTGTCGGTGAAATCGCGCAGCAGGGCTATGGTCAGGCCGACGGCCAGCTCGACGACCGAGCGCGTGTTGGAATAGGGGGCGTTGAAGACGGCGACGCCCTGGTCGGCGGCCGCGTCCAGGTCGATCTGGTTGACGCCGATGCAGAAGGCGGCGACGGCCATCAGCTTGTCGGCCGCCGCAAGCACCCGGGCGCTGACCCGGGTCTTGGACCGAACGCCCAGTACATGGACCCCGGCGATGCGCGCGATCAGGGCGTCTTCGTCGAGTGCGCCCTTGAGGCTTTCCACGGCGTATCCGGCGGCTTCCAGCCGGTCGACGGCGGCGGGATGGATGTTCTCGAGCAGCAGCATCCTCATCCGGCTGCGGGGATAGGACCAACGTCCGGCGACGCCTTCGAGGTGCAGCAGTTCGTCCAGCGAACGGACCTCGGCGTCAGCGGCTGCGACCACCCGCTCGCGCCGTGTGATCTCGGTGAAGGCATAGAAGCGGTCCGCCACGCCGGCCTGTTTCACCTCCGCGTCGGTCCAGCCGTCGCCGACCATGACCACGGGGCCGGGCAGGGCCAGCGCCTTCAGCGCCTCGACCTTGCCGCCCTGACGGCTCAGCGGGTTCGACGGATCGACGCCGGTGACGCGGCCCTCGTCGTCATAGGTCAGGTCGTTGCAGAGCAAGCGTTCCGGCTTGACGCCCAGTTGGGCGGCTACGGGGGCGATGACCTCGCGAAAGCCGCCCGAGACTATGGCGATCCGGTCGGCATGCTGGCGAAAGAACGCGCGGTTGCGGGCAACCGACGCGGTAAGCCGGCCGACAGCAGTGGCGGCCAGCGCCTCCAGATCAGCGCGCTTGAGCGGCAGCAAGGCCAGTCGGCGGCGCAGGGCTTCATCGAAGGCGACATCGCCGGCCATGGCCTGACCCGTCAGCCGCGCGATCTCGGCCCGGCGTTCCGCCGCGTCGGGCGCATCGGCCAGGACGCGCTCGGCCAAGGCCTCGAGAGTCTCGAAATCCACCAAGGTCGAATCGAAGTCGAAGACGTAGGTCGGCGTGTCACTCATGCCGCGACCTTGGCCGACCTTCGCAGACGCAGCAATGGTCCAGGAGCGCCAGACCTAGAACTTGCCGAGGTTGCGCAGGCGGCTGTCGGGGCGTCGGGCGTCCAGCGCCGCCGCGCCCACGACCGCTGCGACGGTGGCGATGGCCAGAAGGGCGCCGCCTTCCCGGGCGTGGTCCTTGGCATAGACTCCGGCGTCATGGGCATAACGTCGGGCGGTCTTGCCGTGCCTCTTCAATGCCTTGCGCGAGGAATGTCGGGCGTCTTGCACCAGACGCTCGCCGCGATGGCGGGCGTCATCGCTGAAGTCCGAGGCGCGGTCGCCAGCGTCGGACAGGCCGTGGCGCACAGTTTCGGCCAGATCGCCGAACCGGTCGCGCAGGGCACCCGTATCGATCCAGCCGCGTGGGTCGATGCGTCCGCGAAGGCGCTCGTAACGCGTCGGGCCGGAGCGCTGGTTCAGCAACAGGGCGGCGAGGCCGACCCCGGCCAGGATGGCGACGACGCCGCCGGTGATGCCTGGATGTTTGCGGACTTCGGCGAGGGCGGAGAACTGGCGAACCATGGGGTAATAGACCTCTTCGTCGAGGCCGTCCTCGGTCGGGTCATAAAGCCCGTCCTCATACGGCTGATAGGCGGAACGCCTGTCCCGCATGAGGCTAGGAGCGAACCGGGCCAGAAGTGGTTCCGCCAGACCCGGCATGGCCGCGTAGAAACTGGCGATCAGTCGGCCACCGCCACCGACGGTGATTTCCCGGATCGGATGGGTCGCGCAATACAGGATGGTGTCCGCCACCACATGGGTCGCATAGACCGGCTGCGGATTCTGGACGGCGTAACCCGTCAGGTTTCGGGCGTGCTTGCTGTAGGGCGTGTCGACGGCCGAGGGCTTGACCAGCGAAACGGTGATCGACGCCTTCTCGCGCATCAATTCCATGCGAAGCGCGTTGGTGAAGCCCTTCACCGCGTGTTTTGACGCCGAATAGACGCCCTGAACGGGAATGGGCGCGTCGGACAGGGTCGAGCCGATGTTGATGATGGCCCCGCCGCCGTACCGCTTCCGCAGATGCTCCGCCGCGACCAGAGAGCCGTTGACGACGCCCCAGTAGTTGGTCTCGAACAGCCGCCGCTGGTCCTCCAGCGTCGTCTGGCTAATCGTGCCGTAGATAGAGACGCCGGCATTGTTGATCCAGGTGTCGAAGCCCCCGAACAGGCGTTGGCATTTGTCGGCCGCCTCGCTCAGGGCGGCATGGTCGGCGACGTCGGCGACGGCCCAGGCCGCGCGCGCGCCGGTGGCCTGCAACTCCTCGCAAAGCGCCTTCAGGTCGTTCTCGCCGCGCGCGATCAGGAAGACGCAGGCCCCCGCCCTGGCCGCCCGGCGCGCCACGGACAAGCCGATCCCGGAGGTCGCCCCGGTGATGACGATGGCCTGTTTACTGAGGGGCTTGAAGCTGGGTTTGGTCATGAAATCGCCGGTTCCGCGCGGTCAGTTCGGGCCATCTGGAACGGGATCGAAACCCCGCCGGTTCCTGCTTTAGCATGCAGGCCTTACCATTCGCGATACGGGAGCCTATCTAGCGGCGCTTTCGCACATCCGCCATTCGAGGACCGCCGTGACCGATCACGCGCACGACCCCGCCGCGCCGTCCGCCCCCGCCGACGATCTGGCCGCCGCCTTCCAGATCGAGGGCTGGCCCGTGCGCGGGCGGCTGGTGCGTCTGGGGGAGACGATCGACGCCATCCTGTCGGCCCACGCCTATCCCGAGCCGGTCGCCGCCCTGCTGGGCGAGGCCTGCGCACTGGCGGCGCTGGTCGGCTCCAGCCTGAAGTTCGAAGGCCGGCTGATCGTACAGGCGCAGGGCGACGGTCCGGTGCGCTATGTCGTCGCCGATTACGATACCCGGGGCCACATGCGCGGCTATTGCCGATTCGATGAAGAGGCGGTGGCGGCGGCGTCGCAGGGCTTTGCCCGCCCGGGCGCGCGCTCGCTGCTGGGGCAGGGGGTGTTCGTCATGACGGTGGACCGCGGGCCGGATTTCGAGCGGACGCAGGGAATCACGCCGATCGAGGGCGAGAGCCTGTCTTTGGCGGCTGAGCACTATTTCCAGCAGTCCGAGCAGATCCCGACCAGGGTGCGGCTGGCCGTCGGCTCGGTGGTGACCGACGCGGGCGTGGGCTGGCGGGCCGGTGGGGCACTGATCCAGCTGATCGCCGGGGACGACGCGCGCGGCTCGACCGAGGAGGCGTGGGACCGGTCACGGGCGCTGTTCCAGACGCTGGCCGACGACGACCTGCTGGACCCGACGATCACACCCGAGACGCTGCTGTTCCGCCTGTTCCACGAGGACGGGGTGCGGCTTGAGGATGCGCGGGCGCTGGTCGCCCAGTGCCGCTGTTCGCGCGACCGGATCGCCGGGGTTCTGACCTCGTTCAACCCGGAAGATCGGGCCGAGATGGTCGAGGCCGACGGCAAGATCCGCGTGACCTGCGAATATTGCGCGACCGTCTATGAGCTGGAACCGGAGGAGATCACGGCAGACTGAGGCACGGGCTCAGTCGCTGTCCGGGCAGATCAGGTCCACGCTCGGGAAATAGGAGCGATAGCGCCGGGCGTCGCGGGTCAGCAGGGTATAGCGCCGCACGGTCGCATGTGCGCCGATGAAGAAGTCGGGGAGGGGGGAGTGGCGCTCGCCGCCCTCGCTCCGGTACCGCTTGAATGCCTTGCCCGCCAGAAACGCCGCGCTCCATGGAAGGTCCTCGCGCGTCAGCCCGGTTTCGTCCACAAGGGCGTCGACCTCAGCGATCTCAAGAAATCCGACCGAGACCTCGGCATAAATCATCGGATTGATGATGAGCAGTCGGTCCTCGGCGCCCTTTTTCAGCGCTGCTTCAGACCATTCGCGCCAAGGGCTGGTAGCGATGGCGATGTCCAGGATGACATTGCTGTCGACCAGGATCGGCCTCATTCCCTGTCGAACCGCATTGGCGCTTCGTGCACGCCGGTGACAGCTACGCCTTCGAGATCGTTGTAGGGACCACGGGTCATCTCCATGATCTCGTCCGTAGTCATAGACTTGTTTGTGGCGGTTCCGCGCAGGCGAGCGACCACGCTTTGTCCTCGTGTCAGACCGTCGGCCGGTTTGAGCACGACCTTGCCGCCCTCCATGACCCATTCCACTTCGGTGTGCGGCAACAGGCCGGCGCGCTCCCGGATGGCGATGGGGATGGTGACCTGGCCCTTGGAGGTGATGCGCATGAAAAAGTCTTACCACACAAAGTAAGACTTCTGAAGCGGCACCTGGGGGGCACCTCAGTAGGCCAGTGCGATCCCGTCCTTGCGCATCTCGGTGGCCGCGCCATAGGTCCAGGGGCCGCGACCGTTCACCTGGCGCACCACGTTCTGATAGCCGCCGAAGCCGCCGTTGGGACCGCCGAGGACCCAGCCCATGGCCTCGAGCTGGGCCTTCGACGCCGCCGGAACGCCCGTTTCCAGGCGCAGAACGCCGACGCCCTCGGCCAGGCGGCCGGTGGGTTCGGACGAGCCCTCGTGCTGCCAGCGCGGGCTGTCGCCGGCTTCCTGCGGGTCCAGGCCGTAGTCGACCATGTTGATGATGATCTGGGCCTGACCCTGCGGCTGCATGCCGCCACCCATCACGCCCATCGCCATCCAGGGTTCGCCGTTCCGGCAGGCGAAGCCCGGGATGATCGTCTGGAAGGGCCGTTTGCCCGGCGCATAGATATTGGGATGACCGTCGGTCAGGGCGAACAGCTCGCCCCGGTCCTGGAACATGAAGCCGAGGGTCGAGCCGTCGGGGCCGTCGGGTACGAGGCCCGAGCCCATGCCGCGATAGTTGGACTGGATCCAGCTGACCATCATGCCGTCCTTGTCGGCGACGCTGAAATAGGTGGTGTCGCCTTGCGTCGGAGCGTCGCCGGGGAAGACGCGGTCCATGACGCGGTCGGGGCGGATCAGGGCGGCGCGTTCGGCGGCATAGGCCTTGGAGTTCAGCCATTCGACCGGGGTCTTGCTGAATCGGTCATCGGCGAACCATCTGGCCCGGTCCTCGAAGGCCAGCCGCTTGGCTTCGGCCTGGTGGTGGATCGAGGCGGCGGACTGGAAGCCCATACCCTTGAGGTCGAACCGCTCGCAGATATTGAGGATCTGGTTGGTCGACAGGCCCTGGGTGTTGGGGCCCAGCCCATAGACGTCGACGCCGCGATAGTCGGTACGGATCGGCTCGACCCATTCTGTCGAATGGGCGGCCAGATCGGCGCGGGTCATCCAGCCGCCGATGCGGCGGAAATAGCGATCGATGTGATCGGCGATTGGCCCGTCATAGAAGGCGTCGCGTCCGCCCTCGGCGATCAGGCGATAGGTGCGGCCGAGGTCAGGATTGGCGAAGACCTCGCCGACGGCGGGGGTGCGACCATCGGGGGCATAGACCCTCTTTCGGTTGTCGTTTTCCTCGATGATCGCGGCAGACCGGTCGAAGCCGGCCATGTTCCGCTGCAGATACCAGGCGATCAGCTGGGGCATGGGCACGCCCTCCTCGCACAGCTCGGCGACGGGCAGCAGCACGTCCTTCCACGGCAGCTTGCCATAGCGCTGATGCGCGCTCCACCAGGCGTCGACCGTGCCGGGGACGTTGACGGTGACGGCCCCGACTCTGGGCAGATATCCGTCGGCCGCCTTCCTCGACCGAGCGGTCTCCAGAGACAACGCGAGGGGACTGTTTCCTGAGCCGTTTAAGCCCACGACCTTCCGCTGGGCCGGGTCCCACAGCATGCAGTAGGCGTCGCCGCCGATGCCGTTGCCGGTCGGCTCGAGAAAGCCGAGGGCCGCATTGATGGCGATGGCCGCGTCGATGGCCGATCCCCCGCGCCTCAGGGTGTCGATGCCGATCAGCGTCGCGCGCGGATGGGCCGTGGCGGCGGCCCCGTTCGCACCCCACACGGTCGAGCGACTGACGAACTGGACGCCGCTGTTGCGATTGCCGGGACCGACGCCGGCGTAGGGGTCTGTGGGTTGGGTCTGGTGGGGAGGGGCGGCGGGTGCGGCCCCGGCTTTCGCGGCACCCGCACCGGCCAGGAGGGCACCGGCGGGCAGGGTCGAGAGAAAGGTTCGGCGGCGCATGGGCGGGCTCCATCGGGTGAGCACAGACCCTAACGCGTCAGCGCGCCATGTGAAGTCAGGACCTCAGCCCCGAGATCCAGCGAATACCCCGCCGATCGCACCGTGCGGATCGGGTTGACCGTGCCCTCGACGTTCAAAGCCTTGCGCAGGCGGCCGACGTGGACGTCCACGGTGCGCGCCTCGACGTAGACGTCCGAGCCCCAGACGGCGTCCAGCAGTTGTTCGCGGCTGAACACCCGGCTCGGATGCTGCATGAAGTGGTCGAGCAGGCGGAATTCGGTGGGGCCGAGGTGAATCTCCGAGCCCGCGCGGCGGACGCGGTGCGCGACACGGTCGATGACGATGTCGCCGTGGTTGATGCGGTCGCCGCCGCCCGCGCGGTTCGACCCACGATCAGGCCGTGAGTGCTCAGCCGCGCGGCATCCGCCAAGGCCTCCGTCGGTCGATCTGTTGACAATCGCATCATCACCGCAACCCGCTCTTGCGTCGGATGTTATAAAGTAACATATGGCGAGAACAGGACGAGGTTTGGAGATGACAACAGTGCGGTCCGGATCTTTCGACATGGCGGCCATGGGTCTGGCCGGACTCTGCGTGGTCCATTGCCTGGCTCTCCCATTGTTGGCCGCCAGTCTGCCTCTGCTCGGTGCCTGGGCTGAAGCTGAATGGGTGCATTGGGCCTTCGTCGCGATGGCTGCGCCGGTGTCGATGATCGCCCTGTCGCGGCCATCGCGTTACGGGTTGGGCGTGGGTCCGTTGATCTTGGCCATACTGGGTATCGCGGCCTTGTTCGCAGGTGTTCTGGGCTGGCCCACGGAGGCGGATGAGACTTGGGTCACCGTGTCCGGCAGCTTTTTGCTCGCGACGGCGCATCTGCTGAACTGGCAGAGAAAGCGCCATCGTCACTGACACGTATCAGCCCGAAGCAAAATCTCCCTTGACCAAGGACTGGTTCAAGATGACTGGATCGTAGGCTGCTCACGCCGCCTCCGCGACCGGTCCCCAATGCGGGAAAGGATCGGGCAGTTTTCTCCAGCCCTCGATGCCGCGTTCCATCTCGAACCGGGTCAGCAATGCCTTGTCGAACATCTCGGTAAGGGCGGCCTTGTCCATGTCCTTTCCGATCAGGACGATCTCCTGACGGCGGTCGCCGTAGGGCTGACGCCAGGTCCGCTCCAGCGCGGCCAGCCAATCGGGATTGTCATCGGGCCAGCGTTCCTTGGGAGCCGAGGCCCACCAGAGGCCGCCCCACTGATGTTCGGTGACCGCCCCGGCCTGGCTCCAGCCACCGACATAGGCCATGCGCGTCGCGAGCCAGAAGAAGCCCTTGGAGCGCCAGACGCCGGGCCACTCCTGACGCATCACGTCGAACAGGCGCTGCGGGTGGAAGGGTTTCCTCGCCTTGTAGACCCAGGTCGAGACACCGTATTCCTCGGTCTCTGGCGTGACCTCGCCGCGCAGGGCCGTCTGCCAGCCGGCGGAGTTCTCGGCCAGGTCCATGTCGAACAGACCGGTGCCCATGACCTGATCCAGGGGCACGGCACCGCGCACGGCATGGACGACTTTGGCGCGCGGGTTCAACTGGCCCATCATGGCCGACAGGGTGGTCAGGCTTTCCTTCGACAACAGGTCGGTCTTGTTCAGCACGATGACGTCGGCGAACTCGATTTGGTCGATCAGCAGGTCGGCGACGGTGCGCTCGTCATCCTCACCCAGGTGCTCGCCCCGCGTTTTCAACAGGTCCGTGGACGGGTAGTCAGTGTAGAAGTTGAAGGCGTCCACCACCGTAACCATGGTATCGACGGTCGCGAGATCGGCCAGGCTGAACCCGTCCTCGTCCCGGAAATCGAAGGTCGCGGCGACCGGCATAGGCTCGGAAATGCCGGTGGATTCGATCAGCAGATAGTCGAACCGACCCTCGCGAGCCAGCTTGCCGACCTCGATCAGCAGGTCTTCGCGCAGGGTGCAGCAGATGCAGCCGTTGGACATCTCGATCAGCTTTTCGTCGGTGCGCGACAGGTCGGAGCCGCCGCCGGCGCGGACCAAGGCGGCGTCGATGTTGACCTCGCTCATGTCGTTGACGATCACGGCGACCCGCTTGCCGTCGCGGTTGGACAGGATGTGGTTCAGCAGGCTGGTCTTTCCGGCTCCGAGAAAGCCGGAAAGCACGGTGACGGGCAGTTTGTTCATGGTGGGCCTCGACAGGGGATCGATCTTTGCTCTAGATGTTATGGTATAACATCACAAGCCCAGGCCAGAATCCTCGTGACCGACCCCTCGATCGCCATCGGAAACCACCCCTCGATCCTGGACCGGCTCTGCGATCCGGCCGTTCGGCTTGTCGTGTGGGAGCGACCCAATCCATGCCTGATGGACAGCTTTCCGGAATCAGCGCGCCCAACGCCGGACGAACTGGGCTGTCTGCCGGACTGGCTGACGGCGGACATCGGCATTGTCGGCAGTCTGTTTGCGCGCGCGACCGGCTCGGCGTGGCGGGTCCGGTTGGAGACGGCCGTCGAACGCAGCTGCCCGCGCTTTCACCAGGACGCCAACACCCTGCGGTTTCTGACCACCTATCGCGGCACCGGCACTGAATGGACTGTCGATCCCCTTGCCGGGGCGATCCATCGGGCAGCAACGGGTGCCGTGGTGGCCGTCAAAGGCTCCTCCATGCCCCATAAGGGCACAACGGTCTTGCACCGTTCGCCGAAGGCCAGCCGACGAAGCCCGAGATGGGTGATGGCCATCGACGCGGCTTGAGTAGCCTTGTTGAAACTCGTCCGCGCGAACGTGGTCGGCGCGTTCCTGACGTAACGGCGGCACAAACTCTTTCCAAAGGCGCATGGTACGCGGTGGCACAGAAGAAAGAGCAGCGATCTCTCCAGATCCTGTGGTGGCCGACCATAGCGCGCGCGGACCGACTATGGCGGGTCCCGGCCTTCGCCGGGATGACGACAGCGGTGGAGCCTCAGCCCCCGAGATCCAGCGAATACCCCGCCGATCGCACCGTGCGGATCGGGTTGACCGTGCCGTCGATGTTCAGCGCCTTGCGCAGGCGGCCGACGTGGACGTCCACGGTGCGCGCCTCGACGTAGACGTCCGAGCCCCAGACGGCGTCCAGCAGTTGTTCGCGGCTGAACACCCGGCCCGGATGCTGCATGAAGTGGTTGAGCAGGCGGAATTCGGTGGGGCCGAGGTGAATCTCGGAGCCCGCGCGGCGGACGCGGTGCGCGACACGGTCGATGACGATGTCGCCGTGGTTGATGCGGTCGTCGGCCAGGCCCGGACGGATCCGGCGCAGCACCGCCCGGATGCGGGCGATCAACTCCGTCATCGAGAAGGGCTTCGTCATGTAATCGTCGGCACCGGTGTCCAGTCCGCGCACGCGGTCCGTCTCCTCGCCTCGCGCGGTCAGCATGATGATCGGCAGGTTGCGGGTTTCGGACTTGCCGCGGATGCGACGGCAGACCTCGATGCCTGACAGCTTGGGCAGCATCCAGTCCAGCAGGACCAGGTCGGGCAGCCGCTCGTCGATCTGCAGCATGCCTTCCTCGCCGTCAGCGGCGACCACGACACGGTAGCCTTCCTTTTCGAGGTTGTACTGAAGAAGGGTCGCCAACGCGTCCTCGTCTTCCATCACCAGAACATAAGGCTGCACTTGAAACTCTCCGGGCTCGTCGGGGGCGTCTATTTGGGCTCGGCGCGCGGCATCATGACGTCTGCCTCGCCGGGGGCCGGCGTCCAGCGGGGACGTTCCCCCGTCAGTTCGTCGCCGGTGATCTCATAGTGAATGGTCTCGGCGATGTTGGTCGCGTGGTCACCGATCCGCTCGAGGTTCTTGGCCATGAAGAGCAGGTGGGTTCCCGCCGTGATGGTGCGCGGGTCGCCCATCATGTAGGTCAGGAGTTCGCGGAACAGGCTGTTGTAATGCTCGTCAACCTCGTCGTCGGTGCTCCAGACGCCGATGGCGCGATCGACCTCGGCGGCGGAATAGGCGTCCAGCACATCGCGCAGCCGCATCGACACCAGCTTGCCCATCCGCTCGATGGAACGGGTCAGGGGCTGCATCGGCTCGCCCTCCGCCAGGATCAGGCCGCGCTTGGCGATGTTCTTGGCCAGATCGCCGGTTCGCTCCAGATCGACCGCCAGCTTCATGGCCGACAGCGTGCGGCGCAGGTCCGACGCCACGGGCTGGCGCAGGGCGATCAGGCGGATAGCCTTTTTTTCGATGTCGCGATGCATGGCGTCCAGCCGCGCGTCGCGCTCAACCACGGCGCGGGCCAGCGCCACGTCGCGACGGGCGACGCTGTCGACGGCGTCGGCGACCTGGGCCTCGGCCAGACCGCCCATGCGGGCGACCTCGGCTGTCAGCTGGTTCAGCTCGTCCCCATACGCCTTGACAGTGTGCTGGTTCATTCAGTCGTCATCCTAGCCGAATCGGCCGGTGATGTAGTCAAGCGTGCGACGTTCCCGCGGATTGGTGAAGATGTCCTCGGTCGGCCCGGTCTCAATCAGGCGACCCATGTGGAAGAAGGCCGTGCGCTGGCTGACGCGCGCAGCCTGGGCCATGGAGTGGGTGACGATGACGATGCAATAGCGCTCGCGCAGCTCGTCGATCAGTTCCTCGATCTTGGCCGTCGCGATGGGGTCCAGGGCCGAGCAGGGCTCGTCCATCAGGATGACTTCGGGCTCAACCGCGATGGCGCGGGCGATGACCAGCCGCTGCTGCTGACCGCCCGACAGGCCGGTGCCGGGGGAATGCAGGCGGTCGGCGACCTCTTCCCACAGGCCCGCGCGCTTCAGCGAGGCCTCGACGACGACGTCCAGCTCGGATTTGGTCGAAGCCAGGCCGTGAATCTTGGGTCCGTAAGCGACGTTTTCGTAGATCGACTTGGGGAAGGGGTTCGGCTTCTGGAAGACCATGCCGACGCGCGCGCGCAGCAGGACGGGATCGACCGAACGGGCGTTGACGTCCTCGCCGTCCATCTCGATCCGGCCGCTGGTCCTGGCCCCGGGGATGGTGTCGTTCATGCGGTTCATGGTCCGCAGGAAGGTGGATTTGCCGCAGCCGGACGGGCCGATCAGGGCGGTGACCGTCTTGTCCGGGATGTCCAGCGAGACGTCGAAGAGCGCCTGTTTGCCGCCGTAGAAAACCGAGACGTCGCGCGCGGCGATCTTGGTCGGGCCGACAGGGCCGCCGGTGGTCGCGGTGGGTTTGGGCGCGGCCATCGTCGGCGGGAGAGCCGGCTCGCCGTCCCGGGGTGCCTGATCGCTGGGGGCGAGAATGGATTCGTGGCGACGCTCGGGTGCCGCACCAGGCAGGACCTGTCCGCCCATGCGGGGCGTCGCCGTCGGGTCGCCGGACCCGCCGTCATTGCCTTCTGGGGCGCGGAAAATGTTAAACTTCATTGTCTTACCACCGGCGCTCGAAGCGCCGGCGCAGCACGATCGCAGCGGCGTTCATGACAATCATGAAGGTGAGGAGAACCATGATGGCCGCGGCGGTGCGTTCGTGGAACGCGCGTTCCGAGGCATTCTCCCAGATATAAACCAGCGAGGGCAGGGCGCCGGTCGGTTCGACCAGGCTGTGCGGCACGCCGGGAACGAAGCTGACCATGCCGATCAACAACAGCGGGGCCGTCTCGCCCAAGGCGTGGGCCATGGAGATGATGGCACCCGTCATCACGCCCGGCATGGCCAGGGGCAGGGTGTGCTGGAACACGGTCTGGGTCCTGGACGCGCCCATGGCCAGGGCGGCCTCGCGGATCGAAGGCGGCACGGCCTTCAAGGACGAGCGGGTGGCGATGATGATGGTCGGCAGGGCCATCAGCGCCAGCACCAGCCCGCCGACGATCGGCGAAGCGCGTGGCAGATTCATCCAGTTGATAAACAGAGCCAGGCCCAGCAGGCCGTAGATGATCGACGGCACGGCGGCCAGATTGTTGATGTTCACCTCGATCAGGTCGGTGATCCGCCCCTTGGGCGCGAACTCTTCCAGATACACGGCCGCGCCGACGCCCAGCGGAATGGCGATGCAGGCCGTGACCAGCAGCATCAGGGCTGATCCGACGACTGCGCCGAGGACGCCCGCCAGTTCGGGTTCGGTCGAGTCCCCGTTGGTGAACAGGGCGCTGTTGAACTTGGCGGTCACCTGACCATCCGCCTGCATGCGATCCAGCCAGTCGATCTGCTCGTCCGACAGACGGCGCTGGTCGGCCGGGGTCGAGCGACTGATCTCATCCTTGAAATACAGATCGGCGTCGTCGGAAACCGGAGCGGCGATGGTGAGGGTCTGGCCGATCAGGCTCGGCTGTTGCTGGATGCGCTCGGCGGCGACGAACTTCAGCTCGGTCGAGAACAGGCCGCGCATGGCGGTCGCCTTTGAGCCCGCCGCATCGTCGACGATGCCAAGGCGGGCGAGGTGTTGCTCGGCGACCAGTTGCTCGAAATTGGTGCCTTGCGGATAGGCGCGATCGACCCGGGCGGGGTCCATATAGACCGGCAAGGTCATCGTATGGGCGTAGAAGGCCGTGTGGCCCTGATCAATGATGCGACCCAGCAGCAGCAGCAGGAAGCCGACGGCCACGCCGATGGCCAGAAGGCCATAGAGCTTGAAACGGCTTTCGCGGGCATAGCGCCGCTTTAGCCCCGAGCGCAGGCGATCGACGCGTACGGCCTCTTCGGCGCTCATGGCACCGGACTGGGTTGGGGGCGCGTCAGTCATATTGTTGCCGATAGGTCTGGACGATGCGCTGGGCGATGATGTTCAGGACCAGGGTGACCAGGAACAGGGTCAGGCCCAGGCCGAACGCCGACAGGGTCTTGGTGCTGTTGAACTCCTGGTCGCCGGTCAGCAGGGTCACGATCTGGACGGTCACCGTGGTGACGGTGTCCAGTGGGTTCAGCGTCAGGTTGGCGGCGAGGCCGGCGGCCATGGTCACGATCATGGTCTCGCCGATGGCCCGCGACATGGCCAGCAGCATGGCGCCCGCCACGCCGGGCAGGGCGGCGGGCAACAGGACACGCTTGACCGTCTCGGACTTGGTCGCGCCCATGGCGTAGGAGCCGTCGCGCAGGGATTGGGGCACGGCGTTGATGATGTCGTCCGACAGCGAGCTGACGAAGGGAATTAACATGATTCCCATGACCATACCGGCGACCAGCGCCATCTGGTTCTGGACCAGCATCAGATACTGGCCGAGCCCGTCCAGCGGCCCGCCGACCAGAAAGGCACCGATCTCGTTGAAGAAGACCCGAAACGCCGGTCCGACCGTCAGAGCGGCGAAGAAACCGTAGACCACGGTCGGCACGCCCGCGAGGATTTCCAGCACCGGCTTGACCACGGCGCGGAACGTCGGCCCCGCGTACTCCGACAGATAAATGGCGGCGAACAGGCCGATCGGGGCGGCGACCGTCATGGCGATCAGCATGATCAGGAAGGTGCCGGCGAACAGCGGCAAAGCGCCGAACGCGCCGGTCGAGCCGATCTGGTCGGCGCGAATGGCGGTCTGCGGACTCCACTGCGTCCCGAACAGGAATTCGGCGATCGGCACGGACGCGAAGAAGCGGATCGAATCAAAGACCAGCGAGGCGATGATGCCGACGGTGGTCAGGATGGCCACGACCGAACAGGTGAAGAGGGCACCGACGATCCAGCCTTCCACGCGGTTGCGGGCGCGCATGCCGGGGCGGATCTGGCTGAAGACGAACAACCCGCCCAGCAATGCCGCCAAGGTGGCGATGACGATGCTTCCAAGGCCCAGCATCTGTTCGATGCGGGCGGCGCGACGGCCCTCGGCGGGCAGCAGTTCCGCATAGGGCGCGGGCCAGATCTGGACGGCGTCGCGTCCGGCGCCGACGGCGCGGGCGTCGGCGAAGAAGGCCTCGCGCCGGAAGGGCTCGAGTTGGCTCACCACTTCGGGCGCGCCGTTGGCCGTCAGCTGAAGCTCAAGCGGCCCGGACGCGATGCCGGCGGCGAGGAGCACGACCAGCGCGGGGATCAGCGTCCAGATCAGGGCGTACGCCCCGTGCTGACCCGGACGCGAATGAGGGCGTTGACCCTCGCCACGCCGACGCGCGAGCGAACGCGCGCCGACATAGGCGGCGAGCGCTGCGGCGATCAGAAGCGGCAGGAAGAGCCAGGTCATGAAGGTCCGGGACAGGAGAATCGGAACGCGCCGGTCACCCGGTCAGCCCCGGCGCGGAACCTGCCCCGGAATGGTCAGCGGATTAAGACGGCGGCGTGACAGTTCTGTTACGGCGTAAGGCCCTCCGTCAGCCCGGCGTCACGGAGCCGTCGTGGCGGGCTTTCTGGCCGCCACCGGAAAATAGGCGACGAACATCGCGCCCTGGCCCGGCGCGCTCTCCACCGTCAGCCCGCCGCGATGACGATTGACGATGTGTTTGACGATGGCCAGGCCCAGGCCGGTGCCGTGCCGTTCGCCACTCTTCTGGCCCTCGACGCGATAGAATCGCTCCGTCAGGCGCGGCAGGTGCTCGCGCGCCAGACCCGGTCCGTGATCGCGCACGCTGACGGCGGCGTAACGCTGGCCGGGTTCGCGATCGGGCGTCAGCAGGGGCAGGCGCGTCGCCCCCTCGCCACGACTGCCGCCCGACCAGGGCGCGGACGCTTCTTCCAGGGTGATGTCGGGTCGGACGACAATCTCAACGGACTGTCCGGGCGGCGAATATTTGATCGCGTTGTCGACAAGATTCTGGACCACCTGCAGGATTTCATCACGGTCGCCGTGCACCGGTGCCATGGCGTCCTTGTCTTCGATGATCACGACCACGTCGCGTTCGGCCGACAGCACGCTGACGGCATCGACCACGTCGGCCGTGGCGCGCGCCAGATCGACCCGGCCGGACGGTGGTATGTGCTCGTTCAACTCGATGCGGCTCAGCGACAGCAGGTCGGACACCAGGCGGCTCATCCGGTCTGCCTGGGCCGCCATGATGTCGAGAAAACGATCGCGCGCCTTGGGATCGTCGCGGGCATGGCCCTTCAGGGTCTCTATGAAACCCGAGAGCGACGCCAGCGGGGTGCGCAGCTCGTGGCTGGCGTTGGCCAGGAAGTCGACGCGCATCAGCTCCATGCGTCGCACATCCGTCTCGTCCCGCAGCACGACAAGCGCCAGGGTGCTGTGCTCGGGCGAGGGCAGGGGCCGCGTCAGGGCGCGCCAGTGGCGGGTCTGGGCCCCGACGCCGGCATAGTCCGTCGTGCGCGAAATGCCCCCGAACAAAGCCTCGTCCACCGCCTCCAGCACCGCAGGCTCGCGGAGGGCGGACACCAGCAGCGCCCCCTCGCGGTTTATGCGGAGCAGATCGCGCGCCGCGGTATTGGCCAGAACCACGCGGCGGCCGGCGATGTCGTCCATCTCGCCGCCCGAAACGACCAGCACGGGATCGCTCAACGCCTCGAACAGACTGTCCAGCAGAATGGCGTCAATCCTTTCCTCTGACGCCGCTTCGGCCAGGATCGCAGCGCCGCCTCCGCCTGTTGCGATTTCTGCGGGGCGTCGGTTGACGGCCCATGTCGCCAGGCCGATCAAAACGGCACCGCCGATCAAATAGGAAGAGAGGTGCTCCGGCCGGGTCACGGCCAACCCCAACAGGACCGCGATGGCGATCCCCGCGCTGGCCCCGGCGGTCCACAGGCGTGAACCGGCCTGGGGCGCAACGGGCGATGGGGCGACTTCGTAGGGCATTCACGCTTCCAATGCGGGGGTGCGCGACTCGTATCCCGCGATACATGACACGGAATTCATGACAAAGGGGCGTCGATGCGGCGCACTGCCCGTTGTCAAACATCCTTTACATACTTACCACTGGACACAGACGGGGCTGCAAGGTTGGACAGACGATGACGGCGGCATTGACGCTCGAGGCACTCCACAAGCGCTACGGCGAGTTCCAGGCCGTGCGCGACCTGAGCTTTCAGGTCGAGAAGGGCTCGATCTGCGGCTTCCTGGGACCAAACGGCGCGGGCAAGACCTCGACCATCCGCATGATCCTGGGTCTGCAGTCGGCGACGTCGGGACGCATCGACATCCTCGGCTCCGACGACGGCCGCAAGGTCCGCGACCGCATCGGCTTCCTTCCGGAAGAGCGCGGCCTCTACAAGAAGATGACGCCGGTCGACGCCATCGCCTTCTTCGGATCGCTGAAGGGCCTGCCGACGGGCGAGGGCCGCCGCCGCGCCCGCGAACTGCTGGAAGCCCAGGGCCTCGGCGCGTTCAGGAACAAGAAGATGAAGGAGCTGTCCAAGGGGATGGCCCAGAAGGTTCAGCTGATCGCCTCAATCGTGCACCGGCCGGAGTTCGTGATCCTGGACGAGCCGTTCTCCGGCCTCGACCCGGTCAATCAGCAGGGTCTGGAGGCGGTCATCCGCCAACTGGCGACGGACGGCGCGACGGTGCTGTTCTCGACCCATGTGATGCAGCACGCCGAGCGTCTGTGCGACAAGGTCGTGCTGCTGGCGCGCGGCCAGAAGGCGTTCGAGGGCACGGTCACCGAGGCGCGCGCCACCTCGAAGCGGTTCCTCGAGCTGGAGGGTGCCATCGAGGCGGCACAGGCGGCGGCCCTGCCGGGCGTCAGCGGCGTCGAGATCGTGTCCGAGATCGACGGTGTCCGGGTGCTGAAGGCGGCCCTGGGTAAGGGCGGCAAGGGACAGGAGGCGCTGAAGGCGGCCTTCCTGGGCGGTCTGGACGTGCGGCGGTTTGAGTTGCGCGAACCCAGTCTGCATGACGCCTTTATCGGCCTGACCGGAGACAATCCGGACCAGGACCAGTCGGTCAAACCGGCCCGCGCGGAGTCCGCCCGATGAACCGCACCCTGCTGATCGCGCGACGCGAATACGCCGCCTATGCCAAGACCGTCGGCTTCTGGCTGTCATTGCTGGCCCTGCCTCTGTTTGCGGTTCTGGGCGGTGGCGTAAGCTTGCTGGCCGGTTCGTCCGAGACGACCCGTGTCATCGCGGTTGTCGAAGACGGTCCACAGGCCGTCGGGCTGGCGGCGGCGGTTCGGTCCGCGCTGGCCGAGGACGGTGCGCGCCGCGCGCGGAACGAACGAGAAGCCGTCGAAGCGGTCTCCAGAACCACGGGCGGTCTCGGCGGCCCGGCGGCTCAGGACACCGCAAGCTCGGTGTCCGGTGAGCGGGTACGCATCGTCGAAACGCCCGCCGCCATAGGCACCGCAGCCCCGGGCACGGCTCAGCAAACGGCTGCGCGGGATTACCTTGCCGCAGATCGTCCCAAGGCTGACCAGATCGACGCCGTCGTGTTCCTGACCCGTGAGGGGGGCGAGCCTGGTGCCCGCATCTGGACCTCGCGCGCGACCGACGACAGGATCGAGACCGTCGTCACGGCGGCGCTCAAGTCCGCCAACCGCAAATCGGTCCTGGAGAGCGCCGGCATTGACGCCGGGATCGTCGACCGGACCGAGGCCTTCGATCCGGACGTGACGGCGTTTTCGCCGAAATCGGTCACGGGCGGAGAGATATCGTTCCGTGACCGCGCGCCTGTCTTCATCGGCCTGGGGGCAGGGTTTCTGTTGTGGTCGCTGATCATCACCGGCGCCTCCATCCTGCTCAACAGCGTGATGGAAGAAAAATCCAACAAGATCCTCGAGGTGCTGTTGTCATCGGCCTCGGCGACCGAAATCCTGGCGGGCAAGGTGTTCGGCGTGGCGCTGCTGACCCTGACGGTGATGGCCGCATGGGGCGGGATGGGCGCGGCGGCGCTGATATTCTTTGCGCCCGAACGCGCTGTCGATGTCGGGCAGATACTGCTGAGCGGCGGGATGCTGGCCTATTTCGCGGTGTTCATGGCGGGAGGCTATCTGATGTATGCGGTTCTCTTCGCCGCGATCGGCGCCTTCTGCGAGACGCCGCGGGACGCCCAGACCCTGATGGGGCCGATCATGATGATCCTGGTCGTGCCGCTGCTGGTCATGCAGCTGGCCTTGCGGACACCTGACGCGCCGGTGGTGCAGATCATGTCGTGGGTTCCCTTGTTCACCCCGTTCCTGATGATCGCCCGCCTGCCTTCCGAGCCACCGCTGATCGAGATCATCGGCGCCATGGCCGGCATGTTCGCCTTCGCCCTGCTGATGGTCTGGATCGCCGGCCGCGCCTTCCGGGCCGGGGCGCTGTCGGATGTGAAGCTGAACTGGAAGAGCTTCGCCCGGGCGATCAGAGGCGGGGGGAAGTAGGAACGGCGTCTCCTCCCCATTTCATGGGGAGGTGGCTCGACGGCGATAGCCGGCGAGACGGAGGGGGCGATCCGGTGACAGGGGATTGGCGATCCACGGGCCTCCGCCCGCGTCGCCCCCTCCGTCACGGCGCAAGCCGCGCCGCGCCACCTCCCCACAAGTGGGGAGGAGACCGAAACGAAAAGGGCCGCTCCGGTTTTCCGGAACGGCCCTTGATCTGTCTGGCGTCGCGTTCGCTTAGGAGCGGTTGCCGCCGCCCGGACCACCCACGCCCGGCACGCGGGGCTTCGGCGGCGGCAGCAGGCCTTCGCGCTGCATGCGCTTGCGGGCCAGCTTGCGGGCGCGGCGAACGGCCTCGGCCTTCTGGCGGGCGCGCTTCTCCGAGGGCTTCTCGTAGTGCACGTGGCGCTTCATCTCGCGGAAGCTGCCTTCGCGCTGCATTTTCTTCTTCAGGGCCTTCAGCGCTTGATCGACGTTATTATCGCGAACGAAAATCTGTACCAGGTTGAACTCTCCTTTGGCCGCCCGCCGCGCCCCTCGAAAGGGAGACGGGCAGACAAATAAAAATCGGCCCGGGGACGACAGCCCTCCGAGCGAAGGCGTGCCGATACACCAAGCCCCCCGCCATGTCCAGATCGTCGCGGCCTTTGTTGAGGCTCGCGCCGAGGCCCGGACGGGCTTATCCTCTCGCCATGACCGACGCGCCACACCTGTCGAACGACGCGCCCCAGGGTGACTGGGCCGACCAGATGGAGCAGTCCGTGCTGGACGTGGCCATCCAGTCCGCGCCCGTCCTCGGCTGGAACGGTCGCATGGTCAGGGCCGCCTGCGAGGCCAACGGCCTGTCGCGGGGCGACGAGGAACTGCTGCTGCCCAACGGAGCGCGCGATCTGGCGGCCCTGCTGTCGCGACGGCACGACGATCGGGCGATGCAGGCGCTGGCCGAGGTCGAACCCGCCGCGTTGAAGATGCGTGAGCGCATCTCTCGTGCCGTCTCGGCCCGGATGGAGGCCGGCGCCGCCGATCTGGCGGCCACCCGACGCTGCGCCGCCTTTCTGGCCCTGCCGATGAACGCTGACCTGGGGCTGAAGCTGGCGTGGGAGAGCGCGGACCATCTTTGGCACTGGGCCGGGGACACGGCGACCGACTGGAACCACTATTCCAAGCGGGCGATTCTGTCGGGTATCCTGATCCCGGCTCTGACGTTGCGCTGGTTCGACGGCAAGGACGCAGCGGACGCCTTTGTCGCCGCTCGCATCGAGAACGTCATGGCCTTCGAAAAATGGAAGGCCGGCAAGGATTTCGACGCGCCGCTGAAGCGGGTGACCGATATGCTGAGCCGGATGCGGTATGGGGCGAAGGCGGAGGTCTAGAGCGAAATCGGTCTTGATGGACGCAGTCCATCAAGGCTCAGATTTCGCTCCAGCATGATTCTGGACCATTTTTCGGATTCAGGTCGAATCGACCTGAAGCAAAAGTGGTCTAGCTTCAATTTACATTCAGGTGTCGGCGCCAGCCACCTTTCCACCGTCATTCCGGGACTGGGGCCGGCGTAGCCGGGAACAGAACCCGGAACCCAGGGGGCCCGGACGCTGCCGTCCACCACGCCCCAGACTGCCGAGTCCGGGCCCCCTGGGTTCCGGGTTCCGCTACGCGGCCCCGAAATGACGACGTGTGGTGATCGTCAGCGGCTCTGCTAAATGTCGGTCGAGCCTAGAGCGGCTTCACCCGGTTCACATGGCCCATCTTGCGGCCCGGGCGCGCCTCGGCCTTGCCGTAGAGGTGCAGGCGGGCGTCGGATTTTCCAGACAGTTTCGACCACTGCTCGACCTCGTCGCCCAGCAGGTTGG